>JBJTWJ010000147.1:0-11667 GCA_046081665.1 Alphaproteobacteria bacterium
TGAAGCATGAATAGCCGATTATTAAGAGGAAATAGTATTATACCATTTCAACTAATAAATGAACCAGCTAGGTATTTATGAATTAAGCTTCATCTTTTTGGCTAAAAATCTCTAAAAAGCTTCAGCTGTTTGGATATACAGCTTCATTTTTTAAAGATTTTTATCTCAAAAATCTTGTCGTTGCCTTCGGTGCGACTGGCAAAAATATTTTGCTTAATTTATCATTTATTAAGTTGAAATGGTATAATTTTATATTCAAGTTAATGTTAGTTTTTATAAATTTTTGATATAATTTTTCAAAATGACTTATAACATTAAAATTATTCAAGACTACTTGAACGAGATCTAGATTTAGCTTTTTCGATTCTATCTTGCCATTTTTTTGATTCATCCTCAACTTTTTCAGGATTTTTTCCCTTGTTTAAGTCATAAAGTTGAGACTCAATAGTAATTGATTCGGAGCCTTTTTTAAAGCTTACTTTATCTTGATTATTTTTTATGGCTTTAACTCCACAATAAACCATTCCCAAAACTGGCAATATTAATCCTAAGGCTGTAAATCCAACAGCAATAGGAGCTTGACTGGCAATCAATTTAATTAATGTGTTGCCAGCACTATCGAAAGGCGAAAAAACCCCTATTCCAATAATCACTGACAACAATCCCAGCCCCACGGCTCTACGTAAATTTTTATTGAAATTTTCTTTGGCTTTTTGACTTTTTCTTTTCATCTCCGAAGCCTTTTGATTTAGAAATTTAGTAGGAGGATGCAAATAATCAGTATTTGAATCGCTATCTGAATCATCATTTGGTCCTTGGCCGGAACTTAGTCTTCTAGGGGCAGGTGTGATGAGGCGGGTATCTGGGTCTGCGCTTAATCCGCCTGGGAGAGTTGTTGAAAGTTGTGGAGGTGGAGCTGGTTGAGGTGGAGGCAGTGCAGATCCAGCTACTCCTCCTGAAGGAACTCCCCCAGCTCCAGATCTGAATAACAAATATGTGATTGCAAAGAAAGTATTTTTGTTGCTAGCATTGATAAATTATAAATTCATTTAAATATTTTTTTGAATAATTTTTTGAATAATTTTTATGGGTGAAAAATTTTTTACTTTTGAATTTTGCCTAAAAATTTGTCCAAAATTTGCCCAAAATTTCCAAAAAACTATTTAAAATTTTGTTATGGTAAAATTAAAAAACTAATACAAGTTTTTTTTATTTTTATTTATTATCCAATGTTAACAACTTTTAATTTTTTTTTCAATATTTATTTGCAACAGTGCAATATTTTAAAAAAAATTTTCAATTAATCTAATTTTTAAAAATTTAATTTATAAAAAAACCATTCTCTTGAAGAATTTTTTGAGATTGTGATTTTTTTAAAAATTTTAGAAATTCGCGAGCCACTTCCATATTATCGCCGGCTATAACCAAAGCTCGGTAATAAATATTTTTATCCTTTTTTCGAGCCAGAATCTGAAGATTTTTGGCATTTCTCAAATGGCTTGCAAATATCAAGGCATAAGAGTTAGGGTCATTGGTTAAATCTCTAATTATTGAGTTTTTATCTTCGGGAAGTTTTGAAAAAATACTCAAATTTTCTAATGTAAAATTTTGTAAAAAATTTTTAGCAAAGAAACCTGATGAGTTGCCCTCATGATCAATTATAATATTATTTTTTGATTGATCGATTAGCCTTATTGCTTCCTCTAAACTTAAATTATTATCAATAAATTTGACGGGAAGTTCTTTATTGTCTTTAGAAGTAACTAAAATCAATTCATCATTTGCAATATATCCAATATTGTAAACATCGATCAAGCCTTTTTGTTTCATGGTTTCAGCAAATATTGGATGAGCAGAGATAAAAATATCAGCAGGTTCCCCCGAGTCTATTTCGTCAACAAAATCAAGCGATGGATTAAAATTTAATGAAACATTGACTGCAAAATTTTGTGAGTAAATTCTGGCAATTTTAGTGAAGGCAACAAACAAATTTGGCTCAGCGTAAATGGTAAGATTTCTTACAGCATTGCCTTGAGCTTGCGATATGGTGATCACAAGACTGGCAAGGATAATTATTTGAGTTATTATTTTTTTTTTAAAATTTTTAAACATTAAAAAATTTATACTGCAAGCATTTCTGTTCGATTGGAATCAATTTCAGAAAAAACTTCTTCCCATGTTCCGGTTGTAGATGCCTTGCTATATTCTGTAACACGATTTTCAAAAAAATTGGTATGTTCAACACCATTTAAAATCTCATCTAACCATGGCAGTGGATTAATGTCAATCATGTAAATATCTTTTAATCCAAGTTGATTGAGTCTTCGATCGGCAATATAACGGATATAACGCTTTACCTCGCGTGAGGTTAAGCCTTCAATATTACCCATTTCAAATGCTAAATCAATAAAGGCATCCTCAAAGTGAACAATTGTGGCACAAGCTTCATAAAGATGGCCTTTTAATTGCTCGTCCCAAACTTCAGGGTTTTCTTGAACAAAAGTTCTAAACAATTTAATAATTGAAGTGGTATGCAAAGTTTCATCGCGAACTGACCATGCAACAATTTGCCCCATTCCCTTCATCTTACCATAGCGTTGAA
This sequence comes from Alphaproteobacteria bacterium, assembly GCA_046081665.1. Taxonomy (GTDB): domain Bacteria; phylum Pseudomonadota; class Alphaproteobacteria; order Rickettsiales; family UBA1997; genus CAILUF01. The sequence continues at coordinate 2,603 of JBJTWJ010000147.1, forward strand.
AATTTAAAAGAATTGCAAATGATGCAAAGAGTTGTAAACCTTCAGTAAATCCCCCGAAAACTGCTAAGGTAGTGGCAATATCTTTTTTGGTTTTAACGCCAAATTTATGCATATAATCATATTTATCTTTCATTTCCTTATATTTCATAAACGCTTGATATTCAACCTCAGGCATACCGATAGTATCAAGCAAGTGCGAATAAGCTGCAATATGAACCGTTTCCATGCTTGAAAACGCTGAAAGCATCATCTGAACTTCAGTTGGTTTAAAAACCTGCGAATAATGCTTCATGTAGCAATTGTTAACCTCGATATCGGCCTGTGTAAAAAAACGAAAAATTTGGGTTAATAAATTTTTTTCACCAACCGTGAGATTGTGCTTCCAATCGCGAACATCATCAGCCAAAGGAACTTCCTCGGGAAGCCAATGGATTTGCTGTTGCTTTAGCCAGCAGTCGTAAGCCCATGGGTAATTAAATGGCTTATATATTGGTTTTGAATCAAGAAGTGACATATATTTTTGAATTAAGATTAAATTTTTACTTGAGCTTAGTTTTAATGATGTTAACTTTAATGATGATAATTAAGGCTAAATCAATATTTAGTATTTTTTTTCTAAAAAATACACTACTTATTGTGTTATAGTAATGTTAAAATGCAATTATTTTTTTTAATTTTTTAAAAATATTTGCCAATCAAAGATATTCAACCACTTGCAGTGTTTTACAATTTTAAATAATATTTTTATTATTTTATAACGATAAGTTGTTTTAATTATTTTCAATTATAAAAAATTAATTTAATTTATTACTAATTCATCTAAATTATGTCTAGTCAATCAATTGCTAGTTTTGCTATAGACGCTGTGATTCCAGCCCATCCCAAAGATCTAGAAACTCTTGAATATTGCATCAAAGGTATTAAAAAAAATGTTAAAAATATTCGGCGAATTATTGTTGTTTCCAAGAGCAAATTAACTGACAATGCTGAATGGTTTGATGAAGCTTTATATCCATTTTCTTACCCAGAAGTTGCAAAATTGGTCAATAACATTAACGTTGGTTGGAACTATCAACAACTTCTCAAACTCTATGCACCCTTAACAATTCCTGATATTAGCGATAATGTTTTAATTGTCGATGCCGATACAGTATTTTATAAAAAAATTTCTTTTTTTGATAAAAATAATCGAGCTTTATACAATCTTGCCAAGGATCAAAATCTCCACGCATCTGAGTTTCAAATCAACACTTTAGAGCATATTAAGAAAATTATTTATCAGGTTAGTGATTTAATTCCCGAGCTCTTTGATGATTCTCAAAAAAATAATCCGCAACGTTCGCAAATTTTTTCACAAAAACTAAACTTCCTTGATAACAAACAAAAATCTTTGGCATTAAATTTAGAATCGGGAATATGTCATCACATGCTGATGCAAAAAAAGGTAATTTTATCATTATTTTCAACAATTGAAAATAATTTTAAAAATCAAAAATTTTATGAAATATTTTTACAAAATCGTCAAAACAGCCATGGCGTTGCTGAATATAATTTGTATTTTTATTTTCTAATTAGTCACTTTCCAAATGATTATGCTATTCGTCTTTTGGATTACAAAAACACCGCCAAATTCCAACCTATCTTTGAAAATATTCGAAAAAAATATCATTATTGCTCTTATCATTCTTACATGCGAAAAAAAAATTTTTTTCAAAATATTTATAATTTTTTTTTAAAAAAATTTAAAAAAATCTTCTATTTTGAACAATGGAATATAGGCATTTCAACTAACAAAATTAGTGATATTTTTAGCAATAATCTAAAGATCGAATGGCTTAAAAGCCCATGTAAATCATCATTTCATGCCGATCCATTTGTCTTTTCATATAAAAATAAAACTTTTATTATTTTTGAACAATATTCACTATTTTTAAAGCGTGGTAGAATATTTTTAGCAGAACTTATTAATAAAAAAATAATTAATCAAAAGCTGTTACTTGATAACAAAAAACATCTTTCATATCCTTGCATTTATCTTGAAAATGAGCAAATTTATTTATGTTGCGAATCATACAAAACCAAGAAGTTAGAGCTGTTTATTTTAGAAATGAATTATCAAAAATTAACAAAAATTCGTGATATTTTTACCGATAAAGCAGTTATTGATCCAACTCTATTTAAACATCAAAATTATTATTATTTGTTTTATGGTCTCGATAACAACCCCAACGAAGATCTTTATTTAGCCTATGCTAAATCTTTAAATGATCAATTTATTGATCATCCACAAAACCCGATTAAATCAGATTTAACCAATGCTCGCTGTGCTGGAAATTTATTTATTGACAATGAAAAATTATATCGACCAGCCCAAAATTGTCAAAAAACTTACGGTCATTCACTTGTTATCAATGAAATTAAAATTTTATCCCCCACAAATTTTAGTGAAGAAAAAATTATTGAAATTTTACCAGATAATTTTTTTCCTTATAATCAGGGAATTCATACTATTAATCATCATAAAAATTTAATTATTGTTGATGGTAAAAAAGTTGTCTTTTTGCTCGCTAAGCCTTTAATTGCAATAATCCGTAAAATTAAAGAATTTGCTTGTTAATTAGAAAATAAATTTTATAATTTTGCATTATCTGACACCTCAATTGCGATCAATGAAGTTAGTTAAATCCAAAAATTAATTAAATCTTCACTTTTTAATCCCTTGGCTAAATCCCTTGATTAAATCCTTTGGCTCTAAGTCCTTGGATAAATCAACTTGATAAATTCTTTGGATAAATTGTTAGGTAAATTATTTTGATAAATCACATTCTTTTTTGTGAATTTCAATAACTCTACTTTCTTCATCTCTTGAAAAATAACGATCGAGAGTTGTCAGCTTTTTTGAATTTTGCCCGTAAAATTAGCAAAATTCATTTTTAATTATCTTAAATTTTATAATTTAAAAACAGAAAATCTATAATCTAAATTTTTATTTATGGCGCGACAAATTGAAATCGAAAAATATCGTAATATTGGAATCATGGCTCACATTGATGCCGGTAAAACTACCACCACTGAGCGAATTCTTTATTACACTGGTAAATCTCATAAAATTGGTGAGGTTCATGATGGCGCTGCTACGATGGACTGGATGGAACAGGAGCAAGAGCGCGGAATTACCATCACTTCGGCTGCTACCACTTGTTTTTGGAATAACAATCGTATCAATATCATCGACACCCCAGGTCACGTTGATTTTACAATTGAAGTTGAAAGATCGCTTCGCGTTTTAGATGGTGCAGTTGCAGTTTTTGACTCGGTTGCAGGGGTTGAACCACAATCCGAAACAGTATGGCGTCAAGCTAACAAATACAAAGTTCCAAGAATTTGCTTCGTTAATAAAATGGATCGCATTGGTGCTAATTTTTATCGTTGTGTTGACATGATGAAAACACGTCTTGGTGCTAGAGCTGTGCCAGTTCAATTGCCAATCTATGAAGCCGAGAATTATGGCGGTTTGATTGATCTTTTAAAAATGAAAGCAGTGGTTTGGAAAGACGAATCTTTGGGTGCAGATTATTCTTTTGAAGAAATCCCCGCTGATCTTTTAGACAAAGCCAAAGAATATCGTGAACAGCTCATTGAAGCAGCAGTTGAGCAAGATGATGCCCTTATGGAAAAATATCTTGCTGGCGAAAATATTAGCGAAGAAGATCTAAAAAAATGCATTCGTAAAGCTACAGTTACAGGAGCTTTTGTTCCAGTTCTTAATGGCAGTGCTTTCAAAAACAAAGGTGTTCAAACCCTTCTTGACGCAGTTGTTGATTATCTTCCTAGTCCCAAAGATATTAAAGAAATTCCAGCAATTGATTTGAAAACAGACCAAGCCATTACTATTAACTGCGATAATAAAAAATTCTCTGGTTTAGCGTTCAAAATCATGACTGATCCTTTCGTTGGTTCTCTTACCTTCGTTAGAATTTATTCAGGGGTTTTAACTGGCGGAACTGGCGTTGTCAATACCACCAAAAATTCTAAGGAAAGAATTGGCCGTATTTTATTAATGCATGCCAATAACCGTGAAGATATTAAAGAAGCTCACGCTGGTGATATCGTTGCTCTTGCTGGTTTAAAACAAACCACGACAGGCGATACTCTTGTTGAGCCAGATAATGAAATTGTTTTAGAAAGAATGATCTTTCCTGAACCAGTTATTGAAGTTTCGGTTGAACCAAAATCTACTGCTGACCAAGAAAAAATGGGTATGGCATTATCGCGTTTGGCATCAGAAGATCCGTCACTACGCATCGAATCAGATAGAGAATCTGGACAAACAATTTTAAAAGGAATGGGTGAATTGCACCTTGAAATCATTGTCGACAGAATGCGTCGCGAATTTAAAGTTGAGGCAAATATTGGCAAACCAAAAGTTGCTTATCGCGAAACAATTACAAGAGCTGCCGAAATCGATTATACTCATAAAAAACAATCAGGTGGTGCTGGGCAATTTGCTAAAGTTAAAATTATTTTTGAACCACTTCCCGCTGATCACAAAGAGCCATTTGTCTTTGAAAGCGAGATCGTAGGCGGAAGAGTTCCAAAAGAATATATTCCGGGTGTTGAAAAAGGTCTTGAGCAAGCTAAAGAAACTGGAAATCTCGCAGGTTACCCAGTAGTTCGTTTAAAAACTCGTTTAATTGATGGGGCATATCACGATGTTGACTCAAGTGTTCTAGCCTTTGAGATTGCAGCTCGCTCAGCTTTTCGTGAAGCTATGGACAAAGCAGGAGCGATTATTCTTGAACCAATCATGAAAGTTGAAGTTGTTACTCCAGAAGATTATATGGGCGATGTTATTGGCGATATTAATTCTCGACGTGGACAAATTCAAAATCTTGAAGCTCGTGATGTTGCGCAAGTGATTACCGCCAAAATCCCTTTAGCTTCAATGTTTGGCTATGTTAATGATTTACGCTCTTTGTCACAAGGTCGTGCAAGTTACAGCATGGAATTCGATTCTTATGAAGCAGTTCCTAACAATGTAGCTGAAGAAATTAAAGCCAAAAAAGCTTAAGAAAAATTAGGCAAGATAACATTAAAAATCCCTTTATTTAAAGCCTCAAAAAGATCCTCAAATGAATCTGGCCTTTAAAAATCTTGCCTGAAAGAACAGAGTAAAAAAGTTTGAAAAAAATCTAATACCATTTCAATATCTTTAAAAAAAATTATATCAAATTTTTTTTAATGTCGCACCTAAAGCAACGAAGTTTTTTGCCAGTCGTGCTAATGTTAGCGACAAGATTTTTGAGATAAAAATCTTTAAAAAATGAAGCTTTATATCCATACAGCTGAGGTCGGTGTCGCTTCCGTTAGGTGCGACTGGGAAAAAAACGCGATCGCTTCCGTTAGGTGTAACTATTTAAATACATCGTTGCTGTGGCACGACTATTTAAAATTTTTAAAGATTTTTAGCCAAAAAACACGATCGCTACCGTTAGCACGACTGAAAAAAAGATATAGCTTAATTTATAAATAACCAATTTCATCATTTATTAGTGGAAATGGGATTACTCCAGAACTCGACAAGATAAATACTCAGCAGATTTTTATAGTTTAACGATTGATTAATTTATTGTTAAAAATACATAACAGGCCATCAGATAATCTAAGCGTAAATTGGCGAGCATTGGTTGGAACCACAACATAGCGATCTCTTACCACGTAATTAAGTTGAATCTCTGCTCCACTGCTGTCAACCATACTGATTGTTGGAATAACCAAATTATCGTTAGCGAATTGAAAATGGGTTTCCATGCCATCATCGTAAACTTTTAAGGGCATGATATCATCCGATTTTCCAGCAACCCGATAATCAAAATTTAACTCAGCACTTTCAGGATTTCTGTCGATAACAGAAGGTAACGGCTCATCAACTCTAGTAACTGGAGTTGGAGTTCTAACAATATCATCGATTTTGGCAACTTTAGGAAGACTTGGATTTGAGGCAATTCTCGGTGCCACATTTGGCACCGCAAGTTGAGCAGGAATTGGCAATGGCTGACCAATTTGTGGATAGAAAAAACGAATAGTATAAACCAAATCTTCGTCAGCTTTTCCGCTATATTCATCGGAGCGAATATCAAAATGATAAGTTCTTTTATTGGTGATAATTGTCATGTTAGTATGAGCAGCAATCTCTAGTGGACGAATAAAAAGTCTTTTTCCTGCTGGAGTTAAGCGCCATGCAAATGCCTCGCCAATTGAAATCATCTCAATTTCTTCATCATTGGCAAATTCAATAAATGACTGATAGTTATAGAAAAATTTTAATTCATAAACCTCGTTAGGATTATAAACTAATGTTCTGATTCTTGAGTCAGTAGTAATTGGAGTTTGAGCAAAAACATAGCTTGTTGCAAGAAGATAAAGTAAAATAAAAAGCTGTAAAAATTTTTTAATGTTAAGCATTTTTAATTTTTTCATTAATAACTAAATACCTCTTCTGCAACCGAATATTGATTAACCTGAAAACCAAGAGGATTAATTAATCGCTCCTCAGTTGATAATTGAATATTAGGGGCAAAATAAAAACCTAGAGTAATAACCTCGTCAACAGTTTTGCTCGAAACCTCTGGAATATCAATTTGCCTAACTACACGAACCTGTGCCACGCCTTGTGCTTGGAAAAGGATAGATTTAATTCGCACCGATACTTTGGCAGTTGCTCCTAATTCACGAGGGTTAATTCGCGATCTGTATTCAGCATAAATTCCAGGAACCGAAAACAATCTTACTTCATCCGAGTCTTGAATATATGTTTTAGGATCATAACCACTTGCAAGGTGAATATATTTGTTAATAAAAAATCTTCGCACCGCTTGATCTCCGGTTAAATATCCAGCACTAACCTGATCAACAACCGTGGCAATTCCTGATTTTTCTTCAAGCTCAATGACATATGGTTCAAGCGATTTTGAAGACATCACTGTTTTGACAAAAATAATTGAGATAGCTACTGAAAACATTGATACTAATGTAAAAATTAGCAAGATGTTTCTTTGCACCACAACAATCTGATAACGATTCGAATACCAGCTTTTAATTTTTAAAGTGCTTTTTTTATTTTCACTCATTGTGCGTAAAAGGGAAGAAGTTTTTAGTTAATCTAGGTTTAAAAAATAATCTTAGATTAAAATTTTTTTTTAAGTTTTAAAGCTAATTGATTTAATTAATTTTTTCAAGTGTTGTTATGTTTTTTTATGCAATTTTTTTTTAAAGTATTTTTTTGTTATGAATTTTTGTATTTTATTGCATTTTAACAAAATATCTTAAAGATAATTGTTATTTTAAAATTTTTATTATTTTTTATATTTCTTATTGGTCAGTTGTTTCATTCCAAATTTTTTTGGCACTTTTGCCAATGGTTTTTACCTTTTGACTTTTATCCTCGAAATAGTCAATTGCCTTGTTAATCAAGGGAACAATCGCTAAAAAAAGTGCGATGACAATTATTATTCTTACAAAAAACATAAAAAAACTAAATTGACAAATTTACAAAAGTTTGATAATTTGTCTATTGATACAAATTGGTTAACTATTTTTATCACCAAAAAATAAAATTCAAATTGTATTTTATATTTATAACAAAACTTTATAAATGATTATATGGTGATTTTTGTTATTTATTTTCAAATTTTTAGTCTGTTAATTCGATTCAATTTATCTAATGTCTAGTAAAAAAATTAAAATGATCTCAGCTCTTGAAATTATTGACTCAAGAGGTTATCCAACTGTTGAAGCCAAAATTATTTTAGAAGATAATTCATTTGGAATTTGTGCAGTTCCATCTGGAGCATCAACTGGCAAATTAGAAGCTCATGAACTTCGTGATAATGATGCAAAAAGATTTCTTGGCAAAGGTGTTCTCAAGGCCGTTTCAAATGTTAATTCAATTATTGCTGAAAATATCATCGGCAAAAATTTTCAATCTTTTAATAAGTTAGACGAGCTTTTAATTAAGCTTGATGGCACCCCCAACAAATCTAAGCTTGGCGCTAATTCTATTCTCGCTGTTTCAATCGCTTATGCCAAAGCTTGTGCTTCGTCGACACAACAAAGCTTGTTTAGTTACCTTGGAGGTCAAAGCGCTAATCTCTTGCCAGTGCCAATGATGAATATTATTAATGGCGGAAAACATGCTGATAATCCTATTGATATTCAAGAATTTATGATTGCTCCAGTTGGTGCAGATTCAATTAAAGATGCCATAAGAATTGGTGCAGAAGTTTTTCATAATTTGCGCTCACTTTTGAAGAAGAATTTTCATAACACTAATGTTGGTGATGAAGGTGGATTTGCTCCCAATCTTAAATCAACCACTCAGGCTTTGGATTTTATTTCGCAAGCTATCGCCAAGGCAGGGTTTAAAATCAATGAAGATATTGTTTTAGCATTAGATTGTGCATCTTCAGAATTTTATGAAAATGGTTTTTATAATTTACAAGGCGAAGGTTTAAAACTTGATAGCGAGCAGATTGTTGATTATTATGAAAAACTTTGCTCTGCTTATCCCATATTTTCAATTGAAGATGGCTGTAGCGAAGATGATCACTTGGGTTGGAAAAAACTTACCGCTCAATTAGGAAAAAAAATTCAATTAGTAGGTGATGATTTATTTGTTACAAATTCAAAAAGATTATCAAAAGGTATTAATGAAAGAATCGCTAATTCAATTTTAGTAAAAGTTAATCAAATTGGTTCTTTAACTGAAACAATTGAGGCTGTAAATTTAGCGACTAGAAATAGCTATACTTCTGTAATGAGTCATAGAAGTGGTGAAACTGAGGATTCAACTATTGCAGATTTAGCTGTTGCTTTAAATACAGGACAAATTAAAACTGGTTCTGCATCAAGAAGTGATAGAATGGCAAAATATAATCAATTATTAAGAATTGAAGAAGAATTAGGAGAAAATGCTGTTTATCCTGGTAAAGACTTTAAATTTCTATAATTTTTAAAAAAATACGTAAAAGGTGTCTGGATTCAGACACCTTTTCTTTTTTTATACA
>JBJTWJ010000148.1:0-9076 GCA_046081665.1 Alphaproteobacteria bacterium
AAAAAACTTATAATTTCGACAATAATTTTGATAAATATTTGAAGTAATACAACTATTGGCATTAATTTTAAAATTTTTAAAAATAACGCAATTATTGCTAACATTAATATTTTTTAAATATTCAATTTGCGGATTTAAACATTGATAATTCAGATGTTTTTCCATAAAACTAAAATCATCGCTAATCTGGTGATTAAGCGGAAATTTTGCTTTAAAATTTGTTGTTGCTTTACTTTTAAGCATTGTTAATAATTAATTAAATTAATTTTTTTTTATATTAAGTTATGCGAATTTTAAATGCAATTCATTCACAAACAATTGGTGGAGTAGAGCAAGTCTTTCGTGATTACACTCAAGCTCTCAATTCGCAAGGTCATGAAGTAGCATTGCTAATCTCGCAAAATGGGTATGAAAATTATCTAGAAAAAAAAATTTTTAAATTAAAAAATTCTGCCCAGATTTTAGATTTTTTAAAATTAATTTTTATAGTCATTTCATATCGCCCAGAAATTATCATTTGTCATTCCAGAAGGTTAATGAAATGGATGAGGTTGATAAAAATTTTTATCCCGCAACAATTTTTAAATTATAAAACTATTGCCGTTAATCACGGTATCACATTTAACACTTCGCTTCACTGTGATTACATTATCAGCATCAATCAACAAATCAAAGACTTGGTCGATAAATCTTTCGATTGCAAAAAAAGTTTCGTTATTCACAACGCTATCAATATTTCGCAAAAATATTATCTAAAAAAAATCAATAATTCTTGCCCAACCCTAGGAATTTATGGGAGAATTGAACCTCGTAAAGGTTTTGATATTTTGCTTATGGCTGGAAAAATTTTGCAAGAACAAAATCAAGATTTTCGTTTTATAATTGGTGGTTTTGAAGTTAGTGAAAATTATAATTTATCAACACTAAAAAATCTGGCTAGGCAATATCAAATCATTGATAAATGTCATTTTGTAGGAGTTGTTAAAGACAAATTAGCTTTTTTCAAGGATGTTGATATCCTTTGTGTGCCATCGCGTGAGGAGCCCTTTGGTCTAGTAATTCTTGAAGGTTTTTTATATTCAACTTTGGTTATTGCATCTGATACTGACGGTGCTAAATTATTGATAAATGACCAGCAAAATGGTCTAATTTTTAAAAATGAATCAAGTCAAGATTTGGTTGAAAAAATTAAGCAAGTTATTAAAAATAAAATTAATTATGATTCAATTACCAAAAATGCTTTCACACTTTTGGAAAACGATTATTCAATCTTGGCATTGGCAAAAAATTTACAACAGATCTTAACAATAATAAATAATGAATAATAAAATTATTAAAAATATTTATTTTAAAATAATGGTAATTTTTTTGATATTACCGCTAGCTTCTTGTCGAGTGTTTTATGAAGGTCCACCTAGTGACTGGAATTGGGGATTTCGCCCTAAGCCATTAACTGGAATGCGAAATTTTCCTTCGGCTAAAACTGAATATGGCAAAGGCTTTCGTGATGGCTGTCAGTCAGCTTTAAACGCTGTGGCTAAAGGGCTAGCTGCCGATTTATGGAAAGGCAAATATGATTATGTGCGTAGCAAAAAATCACCAGATTACAACACTGGCTGGTTTGATGGCTTAGAGCAATGCACTTATATCATTGACCACGACGTATTATAAAAAAACTAAAATTGATATAATGTTCAATAGTTATTGCTTAAAAAATTTAATAAAAAATTTTTCAACAATTTCATTTTTGTTGATGGTGTTTTTTACTCTTAGTTCATGTCGAGTTATGGAGAGTTTTGGTTTTTATCAACCAATTGGTATGAATATGAAAATTCCTGATGGTCCACCAGAATTTAAGGCAGGCTGGCATGATGGTTGTCAAACGGCTTTAGGGATGCGTTATTTTTTAAATTCTTATGTTTATCAAGGGCAAAGAACTGCTAATTTTGGCAGTGGTGTTCATCAGCACGATCCGATTTATAACTCGGCATGGAGTAACGCTTTTTTTTCTTGCGTTACTTATTCGGCAACTTTTACCAATTTTAACTCAATGAAATTTGGACCACTTGAATGAAAATTAATAATCAGTTAACAACAAAAAATTCCCAAATCTTGTTTATATTTTTAGCATTATCATTGCTGTTGCTTAATTCATGTAGCCCAAAGATGTCAGCTCTTTTTCCAAATATCGCGGACAAGGAATTTGATGATCAATTAAAAAACTCATCGCCGGATTTTATTCGCGGCTGGAAAGATGGTTGCGAAGTAGGGTCAGCAGGGGGAAGTAACACTTTTTACAAAATGTTTTATCGAACAAATGCCATTGATGGTTTTAAATTTGCTGGTAACACTGATTATCGTGATGCATGGAACAACGCTTTCTGGTATTGTTATCGTAACATGTATATTCGTCATAAATCATCACTTTATGGTTCAGTTTTTGGAGGCTATCGTTAGTGAAAAATAAATTAATTTTAACGATATTTTTTTTAATTTTGACAAGCTGTCGAATGGTTGGCGATTCAGGAATGGCAATGTATGCTGGAGTTAAATTTAAAATTCCTCCCGGGACTCCAGCATTTCGTAAAGGTTACGAAGATGGCTGTAAAACTGCGATTTACACTAGGGGCAACGTTTTGTATCGAACATTTTATAAATATCAGTTTGATCCAAAAATGATTGGCAATCCCGAATATCGCTTGGGTCACTCCCGAGCTTATGGTTATTGTTTTCCTACCGTGGGAAGTGCGGTTACTGGACCGCAATCATCATTTGATCGTTTTATCAATCCTTATGGCTATGATTCAACATTTAACGCTGGCAATATTAACAACACATGGGGTGGAGCATTCAGTGGCACAATGGGCGATAGCATAACTGGCAATGGTTTTAACGGTATTTTTGATGTTTTACAAAAAGGTGGTTCTGGAACTGGCGAAAGTGCTTTGGGAGGAAATCCGCTTTGGGCAGGTGGCTCAAGGGGTCAATTCTTGGGGTGGTAAGAAATTTAGTAATTAAAAATAATTGTTAAAAACAGTTAACTTAAAATAGCAAATAATGACAATAGTTAAAAAAAAATATTTAATAATGATAACATTATTTTTTACTAGTTCCTGTTATTACAACTGGTATAAGCCGATGGGCTATCTTTTTACGCATATGCCCAAAGGTGGAACCCCAGGTTTTGAGCTAGGGTGGCGACATGGCTGTGAGTCGGGTTTGGGAAGTCAATTTGCTGGAGCCCTTTACATGAATTTCTATACATGGCATAGAGACTCTGATCTTGTAGTTTCAAATCCTGATTATAATAAAATTCGTAAAAAATATCGTAAAGAACTTGGCAAAGTTAATTGGAATAATATTCAAGAGGTCAAGAAGAATTTATCAGATTATAACTCAATTTTTTGGGGAGCCCATGCCTTTTGTCGTCACTCGGTTTTAGGGATGTTGAACACTGCCGAGATGGACCCAGCCCTTCCGGGGGATGAACGCTACAATCCTGCGGCTCACAGCATTGGCAATGTTTGGAAAATGACTGGCAAAGGTGATACCAGAATTGGCACGGGTTTTTGGTAGAAATTATTTTCAAATTTTTTTAATTTTAATAGCTCCTCTTTTTAAAAACCTGCGGTTTTTTGTTGTCTATAAAAAACTTTTATACTTGCATTAATTTCTAAATATCATCAAGCATTCTTTCTATATCGCTCTTTCTTGAGCAACTCCCTTAAATTAATTTTAAATCTAGCAAAGCACTAGCGAATTAAGCTCTCAAGCTGTAATAACAATTCAATCTTTAAAAAATTATAACAAAATTTTTTTTAAAGATTGAATTGTTATAAGAGAGCGATAAATAAATCACCAACTCTTCAAAATTGCACAATTAAAAATATTGTAATAAGTTATAAAATAAATTGTGGTAATATAAATTGTTTATGTAAGTTTATTTACAATTTGTTTTTTTATTTTAAAACAAAATTTTATGAGTCAAGATACGCGTAGTGATAAAAGTCTAGCCCAAGATCTACAAAAATATTATGATACCTTATATAATATGGGTATTTATGACGAATCATATCAAAGTCATTTTCCAAGTCAAGAATTATTAGGTCATTTTAAAAATGTTACTGCCCAAGGAATCCTTGGCGATAACACTCAACTTGGCCAAGATCATTTAAATAGTGCGATACAAAAACATAGACAACGAAATGATGATATTGCAATTACTGAATTAAAGATTAAAAAAACAGATGGTAAAATTGAGGATAACGATGCCTTATCTAAAACGGTAAATGAAAAATTGACAAATCCAGATGTAAAATCAGCTACCCATATTGTTGAAATGCAAGGGCATTGGCTGGCTTTGACTTTTAAAAAGCAATTAGATGAAAATGGCAATGCAATCATGGAAAATGACAAACCAAAAATTACTGCATTTTTGGCGGATTCACTACCTGAAACATCTAAAGACAGTGTTAAAACATCATTTGATAAAAATAGAGAAAAATTACAAAAATATGTTCAAGATCTTGATTTTGATTTTGTAAGAGTAAAATGTGCAAGTCAAAAAACTGAGCAATGCGGTGAAAATGCCGTTGCCAATGCTTTGGCAATGGAAAGGGCTTCATTTCAAGATTTAAAAACTCATCAATATAATCTTGATCAGCGTCTAGAAGATCAAGCTACATTGCCAATCTTAACAGTTGAAGTGCAACCTAGTAAAATTCGTGAGGATTTAAAAAATGATTTTAATCAAAGAATGAAAGCTGAATTAGAGAATCAAATTAGAGAGGATATAGTCAGGGCTAGTTCTCAAGGGCAATCAGCTTCACGAATTTCTGCTACGCCTGCTTCGCCTAGACCTGTGCCAATGGAAGTGGCGGGTGATTTGTTGGGTGGTTCACAAGATCAAAGTTTATTACAAACTTCACCATCTTCTAAATCTCTTTATGGTAGTTTAAAAGCCGGATCTTTTGATAAAAAAGATTTTTCATTGACTGGTTATTTAGAGCAACTTCAAATAAATCTTGCAGTTGAAAATAGTTTGAAAGACCCAGGAATTCAAGACCTTGAGGCAAATCGAACGACTAATGCAATACAAAGAATAGATTTGCTTGAAGGCTTATCAACTAAATTATCAACTCATATCACTCAATCTGCAAGTCAGCAAGATAAAAAGAACGCTGAAGAATTTATCGAAAATTTAAATAAACCTGTAGTTGCTAATAATTTAGGAAAATTTTTGCCAATAATTACTAAGGTGGTTGAAAATCCTCAATTAGTCAATTCCAGAGAATTTCAATTAGAAATGGAGCGGGCAATTTTTAGGGCTGAAAAATCCCCATCTGAACCTCGCATATTATCACCGCAAGAACAGCTAGAACAATCTTTATCGAATTCTCGTCAACAATTACCTCTTTATGAAATATTTTCTACAAATTCTACTAATGAAAATCAAGAAAGAAGACTTAATTTAAACGATAAAAAAATAATATTATTAGATTATCTTAAGTCAAAAGGTGCTTCAGCATCTAATGGTTTAGATGTTAGAGTAACTAGTTTTATTGATAAGGTATTTAAACATGATCCAGCTAAAACCAATGATAAATTGCCATTTATTATGCAATTAGCTGAAAATCCAGAAATGGTTTATAATCAAAATTTTATTAATCAATATCATTCGACAGTAATAAATCTACCAACAGTAATAAGTCCACCGCAAAAAGCAGGTTCAGAAGTAAGCCCTTGGTTAATGGGAAATCAATATGAAATAATTGCTGAGGCTTTTCCACAATTAAAAATTTCAGGTGGAGATTTTGGCTATAGACCACCAGAACTTGTTTCACCAAGAGAAGAAGTGTCAGGTCAATTTTCAAGAGCTCAGTCAATTAGAGGAGATTCTGCGAAAGGTGGACTTCAGCAATCTCTTAGTGGTGTCGTAAAAAGTTTAGTAGACAATAACTCCTCTGAACCATCTCCACATCCTCGGCCAGTTATTGGTAAAGCAATGCAACCTTTGGGCAGGGCAATTTTTGGAGGTGCTAAACCTGATGGTCAAAATAGAAAATCTGGTCAAGGTAAACAAACTTCAAAAGTATTCGCAAGACGAGTTCTTGGTTCAGGAAGATAAAATAAAGTAGCGCCTCAAAATGGAGGTGCTCAACTATAAATAAAAATTAAAATATATTAAATTTTAATTACCTAAAAGTGATCATTTAATTATTTAAAAAGTAATCCTAAAAAGTAATCCTAAAAAGTAATAATTGGGTAAACATTTAAGGATCATTGGGCAAACATTGGGGCGATAATTTTTATAAAAAAGCTGGATTGAATCTTAAGAATTTTTTTAAGAATCTTTAAAAACTTAACAAGAAAATTAAAAAAATTTAGTATTTTTAAAAATAAAATTATTTAACAATAACTCCTAAAGATTTTAAGGACATTACTAGATAAAAAATAATTCCCACTAATCCAAGAACCATCCACAAAGCATAGTTAAAAATAAAACCAGTTTGAATTTTGGAAATGGCCGTTGAGCCAAGTTTGCTTAGATGTGCTAGACCATTTGGAATGCCATCAATAATTTTTACATCAATAATTCGCCACGAAAAATCGCCAATTTTGCGAGTTGGTTTAACAAAAATTTTATCATAAATTTCATCAAAATACCATTTGTTAAAAGAAATTTTATAGGCGAGTTTAAAGGTTTTGGCAAGTTGATTTGGCAAAGTGTTTTGTTTAATGTAAAATAAATAGGCTAAGGCGATGGCGATAATGCTTACAAGCATTGGAGCAAGTTTTACTAGGGCAGGGCTATGATGAATTTCATTTAATAAATCACTTCGCTCTTGGCTCACAAAAATAGCATCGCTAAAAAAATTATTCTCTGCACTAAGCATTGATAAAAATTTAACGCCAACAAAACCAGCAAATATTGAACCAATGCTTAAAACAAACAAAGGGATAAGCATTGTTTTTGGGGATTCATGAGCATGTTCAAAGGTGTGGTGATCTGCTCGAGTTTGTCCGTGAAAAGTTAAAAATAATAATCGCCAAGAATAAAATGCCGTTAAAAAAGCTGAAGCAATGCCAAGGCCGAAAGCCAATTTGCCAAATGGTGAATGCGACATAAAGGCCGATTCTAAAATAGCATCTTTGGAATAAAATCCAGCGAAAGGGGGAAAGCCTGCTAAAGCAAGTGACCCAATCCACATCATCGCATAAGTGATGGGAATTTTTTTATAAATTCCACCCATTTTGCGAATATCTTGCTCGTGATGCATGGCGTGAATAACACTTCCTGCTGATAAGAAAAGTAAGGCTTTAAAAAAGGCATGAGTGGCAAGGTGGAAAATTGCGGGCTGATAAGCGCTAACTCCGCAGGCAAAGAACATGTAGCCCAATTGCGAGCAGGTTGAATAAGCAATAATTTTTTTGATGTCATTTTGAGTTAAGGCAATTGTGGCTGAGAAGAAGGCAGTTAATGCTCCAACGATAGTAACAAAATTTAAAGCCATTGGCGCTAATTCAAAAATAGGTGAACAGCGAATAACTAAAAAAACTCCGGCAGTAACCATCGTTGCAGCATGGATTAGAGCAGAAACCGGAGTTGGTCCTTCCATGGCATCAGCTAACCAAACATGAAGACCAATTTGTGCTGATTTACCCATTGCTCCAATGAATAACAAAATTGCTATGGTTTCAAGAGTTGCAAATTCTAATCCCAGTAATGTAAATTTATCATCAAGGTGATTGTTAAGATTGGCAAAAACTGTTGCATAATCAACTGAGCCAAAGGTTAGAAAAATTAAAGCGATGGCTAAAATTAAACCGCAATCACCAACGCGATTAGCGATAAAAGCTTTCATAGAAGCAAGATTGGCTGATTGTTTTTTAAACCAAAAACCGATCAATAAATATGATGCCACACCCACACCTTCCCAACCAAAAAATAATTGCACAAAATTATCAGCACTTACTAACATCAACATGAAAAAAGTAAACAGCGAAAGATATGACATAAAGCGAGCAATTGAAGGATCTTCATGCATATAGCCAATTGAATAAAGATGCACTACAAATGAAACGCCACTAACAACAATGAGCATTATTGCAACTAAAGAATCGATTTTTAGTGACCAATTAACTATCAAATCGCCAGAGCTAATCCAGCTAATTAAAACTTGGTTAGTTGCGATTTTATTTTGAAAAACTTCATAAAAAATAATTATGCTAAAAAGCAATGAGCCAAACAAACAGATGGTGGTAAAAATTTGTGCAAATTTATCAACAAAATTGTGATGCGGATTGTGATGATCTTCAAAATATGCAAGTTTTTTTGAAGCCAATCGTGACAAAATTCCACTGATCACAAAACCAGCTAAAGGCAAGAAAACTGCAAGGTAAATAGAAATTTTAAAAAGCATAAAATTTAAAAAAATTATTCAAAAAATATATATCAATTTTATTCATCACTTTTAGATTATTCAATAGAAATTTAAAATATTACAAGAAAATTAAATTATACCAATTCCCATCTTTAAAAAAAATTATAACAAAATATTTTTGCCAGTCGTGCCTTTAGGCTTTGATCAAGATTTTTGAGATAAAAATCTTTAAAAAATGAAGCTGTATATCCATACAGCTGAGGCCTTGAGCGTTGCCATAAGGCACGACTATTTAAATTTTTGAAGATTTTTACCCAAAAAGATGAAGTTAGAATTTTAATTTTTTTTTGTTCTTTTGAAGATGGGAATTGGTATTAGTGCGAGAATTAAGTGAAGCGTTTTGTTATTATCAAAAAAATTTGTAAGGATAAATTTGTTGGCAAATACCATTTCGATATCTTTAAAACTACAAAAAAAATTAAATTCTAGAATTATCTGGATCTGCTATTGCCTTTGTTAGGAGTGGGTGGTTTTTGATTTAAATCAGGAGTTGATTCAGTAGATAAAGATTTTTTTATTTTTTCTATTGAGGGATTTGATGCTAAGGCTTTTAAACCTGTTATAGCATCAGGTTTTGGCAAATCAGGATTTGGAATGCGTTGAGTTTTTAAAAAATCTGGCCTATTTTCATG
>JBJTWJ010000149.1:0-3721 GCA_046081665.1 Alphaproteobacteria bacterium
GTCGATTGATATACTCCAACTCCTGAGCAACTAGCAACCTCAGCTCCATAATCGCTATCGCTATTTTCTAATTTTTTTAAAGATGCTGGACAAGGTAATCTACGATTAGCAATTAAAAAATTACCCATGGCTTTATAAATTTCTGCAAATTTATCTTGCGATGATTTATTTTTTGCAGTGTTGAGAGTTCCTACCGACATGGTCATAGCCCCGCTAATTAAAATCGATATGATCAGAATTACAATTGATAATTCTAATAAACTATAACCAGTTTTAGTTGTTTTAATTTTATTTAAACAAAACTTCATAATTAATTTATTTTTTACTTTATAAAGATACTTTTAATTACAATTTCCAGATGTTGTAAAACTGCCATCAATAAAACATTGATAGCTTACAGTTCCTGATCTTCCCGGTTGATTGCAAGTTAAGGTTCCAGAGCCAATATTGACATTGATTGAGTTAACTCCAGAAACTGTTGCAATGGTGCAAAATGTGCATTGAGAATACTGAATCCATGAGCCATCAGCTAAACATTTAGTGGTTAATCTTTTGCGATTTTCTGGTGCCCAACAGCCTCGCGTTGCATATAACACCTCATCAAAATAGCCATTTCGATTAGCAAAAAAACTCCCCGAATTAAAACAAGCTATTAAACCTTGGGCTTTAAAATCATCAATTAAATTTTGTTTAGTTTTATAAAATAAATCATCATCAAATATCAAACTAAATGATGCTGAATTTAAAAAAATATTATCAAAAGTTGCACTGGAGGGTGAACCATTGATAAAATTTGTAATATCATTATCTAATTCAGATATATCAGTTGAACGAGTGTTTTGTGTTGAATTATCTGGATCAAAAGCTGAAAATTTATTTGCTCCATAGGTTATTAAAACTAAAATTGCATCATTAGTTAAAGTTTTATCTGAAGAAATTAATTTATCACGAATTATGATTGTATTGGTGCTTGGTGCTGTTGAAAAAGTGACATTAGCAAAATTGGCTTGGACTTCGCTTGCCACTGTAAATCTTTTATCAACAACATAGGCAATTTTACTTTTATAGCCATCAATTGCTATCTGCTCACTTAATCCTAAAGCCTTGAAGGGAACCATTCCATAAACTATATTTGATGAACTATTTGACTGATACACACCACTGCCACTACAATTTGCAACTTCTGTTCCATAAGTTGCATCATTGAGACGATTTTGAATAATTGAAGCTGGACATGGCAATCTTTTATTGCTTAACAAAAAAGCTCCAAGAGCTTGATAAATCTGCAAGAAATTATCATTGGTGATTTTAGTATTACGATTTACAATTGAAGCAGTGGCAGTGCTTAAAATCCCCGAAATTACCACCGCCAAAAACATTAATAAAATTGATAATTCAATTAAACTAAAGGCAGTTTTTAAGGCAGTTTTTAAGCCATTTTTTTTGGGCAATTTTTTTTTATTAAAATGGTTTTTTATTGTGCTGTAAAATTTAAATTTCATATAAATAGTTTATTCAGCTTGAACTGGGAAATTTTTAAACTAAAGCGAGAACTTGTCAAAAAAATAATCACTATTTTCTTTTGGATATTTTTTTAATACAAAAGCGAGAAAGGATTTTTTTAAATTTTTTTTGAATTTTTATAAAAAAATAAATTTAGACTTGCTAAAATAGTTAAAGCATTTATAATTTTTAAAAAAATTGGGGATATAGCTCAGTTGGTAGAGCACCTGCTTTGCAAGCAGGGGGTCAGGAGTTCGAGCCTCCTTATCTCCACCATTTCAATATTATCGTTATTCACGCAATCAAGATTTATGAAACATAGTGATAACATCTTTGTAGCAGGGCATCGTGGAATGGTTGGCAGTGCTATTGTTCGTGAATTACAAAATCAAGGTTATAAAAATATCATCACCAAAACTCGCCAAGAGCTTGATTTGCTTGATCAAAATCAAGTTGCACAATTTTTCAAAAACCACCAAATTGATCATCTTTTTATTGCTTCAGCCAAAGTTGGAGGCATTGAAGCCAACAGATCAAAGCCTGCCCAGTTTATCTATGAAAATCTCCAGATTCAAAATAATCTCATTCACCAAGCTTATGTGCACAAAGTTAAAAAACTGTTATTTCTTGGAAGCTCATGCATTTATCCAAAATTTTCTAAGCAACCAATTAAAGAAGAATATCTCTTAACTGGCGAGTTAGAGCCCACCAATTACGCTTACGCCATCGCCAAAATTGCTGGTTTAAAAATGTGTCAAGCCTATCGCGAGCAATATGGCTGTGATTTTGTGGCAGTTATGCCAACCAACCTCTACGGCATCAACGATAATTTCGACTTAACCACTTCTCATGTTTTGCCAGCTTTAATTCGTAAATTTCACGACGCCAAAATCAACAACGCCAAAAGCGTTGAGATTTGGGGCAGTGGCAAACCTTACAGAGAATTTTTATTTGTTGACGACCTAGCCCAAGCTTGTATTTTTGTTATCAATAACGATAATATCAAAGAATTAGTTAATGTGGGTTCTGGCGTTGATATTACAATTGAACAACTCGCAAAATTAATTCAAAAAATTATTGGCTTTAACGGCGAAATTATTTTTAATCAATCAATGCCTGATGGCACAATGCGTAAACTCCTTGATGTTTCCAAACTCAACAATTTTGGCTGGCACGCCAAAACTGACCTTGAAACGGGAATTAGAAGAGTTTACGAGTGGTATGTTGGGGAAAAGAATAAATAAATTTATTAAAAAATGTTTAAAGAAAAATCAATTTTAATTACAGGTGGTACGGGGTCATTCGGTAAAAAATTTGCCGAAACAATCTTAAAAAAACATCCAGAAGTTAAACGCCTAGTTATTTTTTCACGAGATGAATTCAAGCAATTCGAGATGAATAATCTTGCTCAATTCATTAATCAAGAAAGATTAAGATTTTTTATTGGTGATGTTCGCGATAAAGAAAGATTGCATCGAGCTTTTGATGGAATCGATATTGTCATACACGCAGCCGCATTAAAACAAGTTCCAGCTTGTGAATATAACCCTTTCGAAGCTATCAAAACTAATATTTTAGGAGCCCAAAATGTCATCGATTGTGCAATTGATCGCAATGTTGAGAAAGTAGTTGCCCTTAGCACTGACAAAGCTTGCTCGCCGATCAATCTTTATGGTGCAACTAAACTTTGCTCTGATAAACTTTTTATTGCTAGCAATGTTTACACTGGTCAACGCAATACTAAAATTTCAGTAGTCAGATATGGCAATGTTGCCGGAAGTCGAGGCTCAGTAATTCCTTTTTTCAAAAAACTAATTTTAGAAAATGCTCTTGAATTGCCAATTACCGATCTTCGC
This sequence comes from Alphaproteobacteria bacterium, assembly GCA_046081665.1. Taxonomy (GTDB): domain Bacteria; phylum Pseudomonadota; class Alphaproteobacteria; order Rickettsiales; family UBA1997; genus CAILUF01. The sequence continues at coordinate 3,360 of JBJTWJ010000149.1, forward strand.
ATGACAAGATTTTGGCTTAAGCTTGATGAAGCTGTTGAAATGGTTATTCAAGCAATTGAAAATATGGTAGGTGGCGAATTGTTTGTAAAAAAAATTCCCTCAATGAAAATTACTGAATTGGCTCAAGCTATGGCACCGCAACTAAAATTAAAAGAAATTGGAATTCGCCCTGGTGAGAAAATTCACGAAATGATGATTTCTAGTGAAGATTCAAGGAATACAATCGAGCTTGAAAAATATTAGATTATTAAACCCGAATCTCCAGAGCTTGCAAATCGAATTAAGGTCAATGGTAAACCAGTGATGCAAGATTTTGAATATCATAGCGGCAATAATTCGCAGTGGCTATCTATTCAACAAAT
>JBJTWJ010000150.1:0-3943 GCA_046081665.1 Alphaproteobacteria bacterium
ATTTTTAAAATTTTCTGAGCGAAAAGAATATTTTTTGCAATCCGGATACTTGCTAAATGCTTCACTTTGTTTTTTTAAATTTTTAGTTAATGCTTGATCAACTACAAACCCAATATCGTAAGTTTCATTTTTATACTTCAAATATTCTTCATTACCATAAGGTGCTGAAAGATTATATTCATCAATCAAGGCTTTTCGGCAAGTAAAATATTCTTCGATTTTTAATTTATCATCAGTGTCAACTTCATAGCCTAACTTCTGACATCTTTGGTGATGAAAATTATCTAATTTTAGATTTTGTGAATAAAGATTTTCCAAAGAATCACTAGCTAATTTTAAAGAAATTTGGGCAACTAAATTGCTTATCTCATCGCTAATCTGTTGATTTTGCGCTTGAGAACCTCTGGTATTTAGACGAAATTTTGCAAAAGTTAACCGACATCGCCAATATAATTTACTTTGGTTAATATCTTGGCTATCAAAATTTAATTTTAGCGAAACACAAACATCGTGATCACCTCTTTCAATTCTTTTAATCTGAGGATTTTGTGAGATTATATACGGCTCATAATTTATTTTTTTTGCACAGCCAAAAATCACTGAAAATAAAATTATCGATGCAAAAAAATTTTTCATGTTTTAATATAAAGTTTTTAAAAAATATTTTTAGATTAGAACTTATAGCATTTCAACTCTAAATTTATTTTATCGGCTAAAAATCTCAAAATATTTTTAATTATGCATTTGATAGTTGGACTTGGCAATTATGGCAAAAAATATCAATTTACACGCCATAATTTTGGTTTTTTATTAGCCGATCAAATCATTGCTGATTATAATCTTCAAAATAATGGTTTAAAATTCAACAGCGAATTTTTTAGCGGTAAAATTGCCAATAAAAATGTTATTTTAATCAAACCGCAAACCTTCATGAATCTTTCGGGAAATGCGGTTAGGGACTGTATGAATTTTTATAAAATTAATCTTGCTAATCTAATTGTTTTACATGATGAGCTCGATTTAGAACTTGGCAGAATTAAAATAAAAACCGCAGGAGGAAATGCTGGGCATAATGGCTTGAAATCAATCAGTGAAATGGTTGGTAACGAATATCTAAGAATTCGTTTGGGAATTTCACGACCCATTAATTTACAATTTGATATAGCTGATTATGTTTTAAGCAAATTTAGTGATGATGAGCTAAAAATAGTAGAACAAGTTAACAAAAAAATATCTCAAGAAATTCCATTAATTATTAACAAAGAATTTATAAATGGTTAGGGTTAAATAAATTGATTTTTTATCTAACTTTAAATTTAGCATTTATCGCTTGACCTCTAATTGTTTTTTCAACGTCTCTTCGACACCAAGTCTAGCCGTAACAATCGCCGCAGTAAATTCTCCAACAACTGGTTTACTTGCCTTCCCTTGCCCTTGAGTTGTTGACAAAGTTCCTTGAGTAGTATTTGATGATAATTGAGGTTTTGCTGGAACATTTGCTTGTGCTTCTTGACTTGTTTTTGATAACTGATTAAAATGCTCAACTGGGGATGTAATCTCTATTAACACAACTTTTTCAACAACTTGGGTTGGTTGCTGAGTTACTTGCTGATTTTGATTTGCTGATTGTGAATTACCGTTAGCATTATTTTGATTTCCTTCGTTTTCAACTTGGCTAGCATTGTGAATAATTCCTGCATTGCCAAAAATTTCGTTAATTGATTGAGCCTTTTGGGCTGGAACAACAATCACCATATTTTTCATTCTTCTTTCTTGATGAAGTTGAAAGGCAATCATCTCTTCAGACTCTTTAAGAATATTTATCATTTCTTGTCTTAATCTTTCATCTTGTTTTTTTATTTCTAATTGATTGATTTTATCATTAGCTTGATCGATTGCGCTAACCAACATCTTGACTTCAGCAAGCTTAGGGTCTTGATCACCACCTGCTTTAAAAGCATTTTTTAGAATTTCACTAAATTTTGGATTTGGCTTATCTGCAAGCAAAGATTCTTTAGATAAATTGAATTTTTCTTCAAGAGTTTGTAATAATTTTTTTTCGATTTCTAATTTTGCTTGTCTTGATCCCGATATTTGATCGTCAAAAATATTTTGATAGATTTCTTGAGCTCTTGCTGAAGAAATTTTTTTGGATTTAGGATCACCGATCTCGACTTTTTTATTTGGGTCATCAATAGTTCCATTATTCCTTAAACCATCTGAAAATGAAGCGTTAGAAGAACCCGTGGAAGAACCCGTAGAGCTCGAGGATGACGCGCTTTCTGCCCTTAATCCTGCTAAGACTTTTTGAACATATTCAGCTCTTCTAGCCCTTTCTGAAGGATTAAGAAAGGGGGTGCTAGATTGACTTGCAACTGCACCAGAGTTTGATCTTGGAGTATTAATCTCTTGTATAACTTTTTGAAGATAATTAGAAAAATTTTGTTGTTCCATAACGTTTTTAATTATCTGTGGATTAATATTAAATTGCCTGACTATTTTTAGCCTTTCTTCGTTGCTAAGGGCCAATAAAAAGCTGATTAGATCAGGATCAGACAAATCAGGATTGAAACTCAAATTTTCAAAGGGTCTGTTTTTTCTTAATTTGCTGAACAAGGATGCACCCCTTACGTCAATTGCCATAAAAATTAATTTTTTTTTAACTTATAATTTAGGTTATCTTAAAAATCGATTGTTTTTTTTTAAAGTCAACGAAATATTGAATTATCACAATATTTAAAATATTTTATAATCTTAACTGGTATTTAATTAAGTTTTAACAATGCCACAGATGCCAAGTGATAACGGATGATTATCTTCAAGGGTTCGTTTTAACTTATTATTCATGATATGAGTATAGATTTCTGTTGTTGAAATATCGCTATGCCCAAGCAACTCTTGTAACAATCGTAAATCAATGCCATTATTTAATAGATGACTTGCAAAGGAATGACGAATTACATGAGGATGAACTCTTGATGGCTCAATTCCTGATTTAACAGCTAATTCTTTGAGCATTGAATGAAATCTTTGTCTAGTGATATGGCTATAATTTAAAGATTTTTTTTTACTAATTTTATCAATATTTTTTGATTTGCTAGCTCGAAAATTTCCTGCAAATAGCCATTTACAATCATTTAAGCCAATGGCCTGACGATAATCTAAATATTTATTCAAAATTTTTAGAGTTGCTTTATTTAAGCCAATTAAACGCTCTTTCCCACCCTTGCCTTTGACTATTAAATAATTTTTCAATTGCTTATTTTCAAAATTTAAATCACTAATTTTTAACGAAACTAATTCACTAACTCTTAATCCCGATGAATACATGAGCTCAAGCATGGTTCCAAGCTTTATGCCAAATTCACTTTGATTGGAATTAATCATCTCAAGCATTTTAAAAATTTCTTCTTCGCTTAAAAATTTGGGAATTTTTTTGATTCTTTTTGGTCTTTCTAATTCAAATGCTGGATTATGGGCAATAAATTTTTCTTGCAATAAAAACTTATAAAAATTTTTTAAACATGATATTTTTCGGGAAACTGATGATGCTTGAAGACCTTGTTGATCAAGGTAAAAAAGATAATCGCGGATAGTTTCTATGTTAATAAAAAAATTTTGATGATTATTTTTATTTAAAAAAATTGCAAATAATTCAAGATCTTTTTGATAGGAAAGTGCAGTGTTAATCGCTAAACCATCCTCAGCTTTAATTTTTTCAATAAATAAAGTTATTAACTCTTGATTATTCACAAATTTTGTTAACTTTTAGTTATCCTTATTATTTTTTTCAGGAAGACAAAGATTAATTCTGTTTTGTAAATCAATTTTAAGAGTTACTTCTTTTTGATTAACATGAAAATTGCTCTTCGCCAAATGAATAAAAACTGCAAAAAATAAAATAAATAATGCCAAAACCACCAAGGATTTAAGAGTGTTTAAG
>JBJTWJ010000151.1:0-6757 GCA_046081665.1 Alphaproteobacteria bacterium
CAAAAAACGTGATCGTTGCTTTATATCGCACGACTGGCAAAAATCGTGAGCGTTGCTTTAGGTTGCGACTTTAAAAAAATATTTTGTTATAATTTTTTTTAAAAATATCGAAGTATTATAATTTTATAAATCTGATATTAGTTTATAAAGATTGTATAAAATTCAACGAAAAAAGAAACTGCTAAAATGAGCAATACATAAAAGATCAACCGCGGTGACAACTGCAACTTGATTCCATTTAAAAATTGGTTCACGAAGCAAAAATTTTCGCATAATTTTTTTGGCTCGATCTTTTTTTTGAGCTAATTCAAGTTGCTTTATTTCATCTGGAGTCAGTTGAACTTTTTTAGGTTTACAGCGTTGCAAAACATAGATGTGCCAAACAAAATAAATTGAAATAATAAAGGAAATAAAAATATCAAAAACACGAAAATCAATCCAGCGAATCAAATTATTAAAAACAAAGTAGCAAGTTAAATAGGCTGGAATTCCCCACCAAAAAACAATAATCTTTACTTTTTCTTGACCCAATAATGCTTTTTTAAAAGAATCCTCAATAACAGTTAAAATTTGTTTAATATCCATAAATAATAAATTAATTATCAGAAATTGATAAAATAGTTAATTTTTAAAATAATAATAAAATAGGTTAAGTTTTGTAAAAAAAAATTAAAAACTAATTTTAATCCCATTAAAGATTAAACTAAAAAAATAAGCAGTTGACTTACAGATATAACTTCTTAGGACAAAGAGCGAATTAGTTTTTAAAATTTTTTGTTGGTTATTTTACGTTATAGCTTTAACCAACTTATTTTAACAATTTAAGAAACTATTTTTTCTGGTCTTTGTTAATGCTGTATTGAGTACCTTGCCATGGCATTTCAAAATCAAAATTACGAAACTCTTGATTTAAATTAACCGGCTCTAAAACAATTTCTTTTTTATCTTCATCATAACGAAGCTCGGTATATCCAGTAAGAGGAAAATCTTTACGAAGTGGATAACCCTCGAAATTGTAATCAGTAAGAATTCTTCTTAAATCATCATGATCACTAAAAACAATACCATACATATCAAAAGCTTCTCTTTCATACCAATTAGCATTAATAAAAACTTTGCCAACACTTGGAATAATTTCGTTATCGTCAAGCGCAACTTTGATAGTAATGCGGTTGTTTAATTTGTAGCTTAAAAGATTATAAATCACTTCAAATCTTGGTTGACGAACTCCTAAAAGATCTGCACCAAATAAATCAAGCAGAGTTTTAAAAGATAATTCACTATCATCACGCAGAAACGTCAATAGCTCATTGACTTTGTCTTTGCTAACATAAATTATTAAATTATCACCAACAATTGGCTTAACATCAAGGTCAGGGAATTTTTCTTTGAGATAATTAGCCTGTAATTCTAGATTTTGAAACATAATTTTTAAAAATTATTTTTTAATTTTAGCTTTCGATGGAGCTTTAAATTTATTTTGAAAATTTTGTTGTCTTTTAATTTTACGCTGTAAAACCAGAACTCCATACAGCAAAGCTTCTGCAGTGGGAGGGCATCCCGGAACGTAAACATCAACAGGAACAATTCGATCACAACCTCGAACTACCGAATAAGAGTAGTGATAATAACCACCACCATTAGCACAACTGCCCATTGAAATAACATATCGTGGTTCAGCCATTTGATCATAAACTTTACGCAATGCTGGAGCCATTTTATTGGTCAAAGTTCCAGCAACAATCATCACATCAGATTGCCGAGGTGAAGGGCGAAAAACCATACCAAAGCGATCAAGATCATAACGACTTGCAGCACTTTGCATCATTTCAACTGCACAACAAGCCAAGCCAAAGGTCATCGGCCAGAGTGAACCGGTTCGAGCCCAATTAACCAGATCATCTAATTTAGCAGTAACAAAACCACGATTATTAACTTCATCAAGAGCTTGATTAAGGATTAAATCCTGATTTAACGGCGATTGATTTAACGGCGATAGGTTTGACATAAACTAAAAAAATATTTTAAAAAAAATGATAATAAAAAATTAAATTTCTATTTCCATTCCAACGCACCGCGTTTCCATTCATAGATGAAACCAATGGTAAGTAGACCAAGAAAAATCATCATCGAAACAAAACCCAGAACTCCGATTTGCTTCAAGGCAACAGCCCAAGGAAAAAGGAAAGCAATTTCTAAATCAAAAATAATAAATAAAATTGCCACTAAATAAAACTGAACACTGAATTTATTGCGAACTATTCCCTGCCCTTCAAAACCACATTCATAAGGCGAATTTTTTTGTTGATCAGGACGCATTTTGTTAATAATAAATGGAATCAGAATTATAACAATTGAAAGGCCAATAGCTATCGCCAAAAAAATTAAAATTGGCAGATATTGAGTTGCAACACAATCAGCACTGGCAATGTTTTTAACCAAAGCTTTAACGTTGTCAGCCGTTGAAGCATCTAGATTGGGGTTATTAACAAAGTGATCAGCACAATTCATAGCCATAAGAAAAATCGCGTTGTAATTTAAAAAAAATTTAATTGATAATTGAATTTAATAAATTCATAAATATCTTTAACAACCAAGATTATTTTTATTAAAAAAATAAATCAATTCAAAAAATTATTTTTTGCTTTTTTGCTTAATTAAATCTCTATTTCATGACCAATACTGCAACATATACGGCTATTATTACTCCTTTTAAAAATGATAAAATCGATGAAAAAGCTTTAGAAAAAATTATCGAAATGCAAATCAAAAATGGTATCGATGGTATTGTGCCATGCGGAACAACTGGCGAATCACCAACCCTAAGTCATGAAGAACATAATCGCTTGATTGAATTAAGCGTTGAGATAGCCAACAAAAGAATTAAGATTATGGCTGGAACTGGCTCAAATTCAACGCAAGAAGCAGTTAGCATGACTAATTACGCCAAAAAAGTAAAAGCTGATTGTTGTTTAATTGTTGCACCCTATTACAACAAACCAACTCCTCACGGGGTATTCATGCATTTCCAAGAACTTGACAAAGTTAATATTCCATTGATAATTTATAATATTCCCGGAAGATCAGTTATCAATATCAGCGATGAAAATTTAGCAAAAATTGCCGAACTTAAAAATGTTCAAGGTATTAAAGATGCAACAGGAGATCTAGCACGAGTTGCTAATTTGAGATTACTAGTAAAAAAACCGTTTTTATATTTATCAGGAGAAGATGCAACCGTTGTTGGTTTTAATGCCATGGGTGGTAATGGAGTGATTTCAGTTACCGCAAATATTGCTCCAAAAATGGTTAGTGATTTACAAAAATTTTCTTTAAATGGCGATTATAAATCAGCCTTAGAATTACAAGATAAACTTACTGACCTCCATAATGCGATGTTTTGCGAAACCAATCCCATTCCAGTTAAATATGCCATGAGCTTAATGGGTTTATGCGATCCCCAGATTCGTCTTCCCCTTTGCCAGCCAAGCGATTCTGCAAAAGAAAGAATTAAAAAGGCTTTGCAAAAATTAAATTTAATTTAAAAAAATTAATGACCAAAAAACTGACCGATAAAATTAAGGCATTTTCTTTAATCGAAATGTCAATTGTAATTTTAATAATTGGATTTTTAGTTTCAGGAATTAGTCAAGGAGCGTTACTTATCCGTAAAATGCGTTTACAAACTGCTCAAAATATCACCGCAAGTGCTCCAGTTTTAGCAGTTAATGATTTAGTTTTATGGCTTGAAACCTCTCTTGAAACAAGTTTTAACAGTAGCGAAAGAATAAACAATGCCGAGATTAGTTCATGGCTTGATAATAGCGGTCAAACCACCGTTAAAAACAATGCTACCTCTCCTGCAGGCAATCGTCCAGTTTTTATTGAAAATGCTTTTAATCGTTCAATTCCCGCTATTCGTTTTGATGGCGTTAATGATTATTTTAACTATAACGGTTCAATTTTAATTAGCAGATCATTTACTTTTTTTGTAGTTGAACAACGCAGAATCGCTAACGCTCAATATTTTATTGGCGGAGCTCAAGATTTTGGCAATGATGTTAATTTTCATATGGGTTATGGCTCATCGACAGGTTTAAGAGTTGGAAATTACGGAAATAATGCTGGGTTACAATTTTTTGATTTAACGGTTCCAGCCTTTACTTCGCCAGTTGCTACTCTTCATACTTTTATTCACAACAACAATGTTGGCAAAAAATATTGGTATAATGGTGGAATCAATCCAGATGCTTCAAATACTTACGCTGTCCCCTTGGCTCAGTACAACGCTCCAACTATTGGCTTAACAACTGGCATTTATTACAACGGCGATATTGCTGAAATCATTATATTTTCTCGAGCTTTAGATGATGGCGAAAGACAGGCAATTGAAGGTTATTTATCGCGAAAATATTCTATTGTGATTTCTTAAAATTTGGTATTATTTCTTGAAAATTAAATTTTTGGTTAAGAACTGTTGATAATTGTTTGTTTTCAACAGTTCTTAATTTTAAATAAATTATCCTGCAAATTATCTTGAGTAAAACTCTGTAATTAAATGCGGTTGCATTTCAACTGCATAAGGAACTTCAGCGAAGGTAGGTTTTTGAGTAAACTTAATGCTATGAGTATCTTTTTCAAGTTGCAGATAAGATGGCACATCTCTTTCCATTTTTTGCAATGAATCAATAACTATTGCAAGAGTTCTTGATTTCTCACGAATTTGCACCACATCACCAACTTTTAAACGATATGAAGGAATATTAACAACTTTGCCATTAACTGTAACATGTTTATGGTTAACAAATTGACGAGCTGAGAAGACTGTTGGTACAAAATTGGCACGATAGACAACAGAATCTAAACGAGATTCAAGCAATGAAATAAAATTTTCACTGACATCACCTTTCAAGGTTGAAGCTAGTTTAAAAGTATTATAAAATTGTTTTTCTGAAATATTACCATAAACGAATTTCATTCGTTGTTTTGCTCTTAACTGCATTCCATAATCGCTAGAACGACCTTTACTTGCAGAACCATGTTGACCAGGGCGATAGTTACGCTTAACATACGGATCTTTAGCTTGTCCCCATAGACTTGCACCTAATTTACGGCTAATTTTTTTCTTAGCACTAATTCTTTTTGTCATAAAAATTGAAGTTTATTTTTCAATTATCCAAAGAAATTTTAAGGTTATTTCAACTTAGTATCATTATGCAGTTTTAACTTAAAGTTATTTAGAAAACTATCTAAAAAAACTATCAAAAAAATAAGGCAAAATGTTAGAAATATTTACTTAAAAAATTTTAAGAACACTACGTTTTTAAAGGAATAATTGATTGAAATTGTAAAGATTATTTTTGTTATAAATCATCCTCTCACAATAATTCCAAAAGATTTTACAGCAAGTTTTTTTTATGTCAAACTTTAAGTTAAAAAAATATTTTTACTTAAAAGTTTATGGGGTTAGCAAAGCACAATTATTCAACAATGTGAAAGCTCCATCTGAAGTGCAAGTATAGCCAACTGTTCCACCATAGCCAGTTCCGGTACAAGGAAGATTTCCTGAACCTACAATTACTGATACAACGTTAGTTCCTCCGTCAACACCTACAACTGAACAAGATTTTTTACAATAATTACCATCAACTGTATATCCCCCTGCACATCCACATGTTGTAGAAGGAGTTCCGGTTCCGTTTTGGCAACTATATGAAACTGATCCAGAATAACCATTTTGATCGCAATTCGCAGAACCATTTCCTGGAGCAACAAAATTGTTAGATGAACCAATTAAATTTAATGGACAAAAATTAGCATATGGACAACCTGCTCCACAATTAGCTGGATCAAACATTTTAATTTTCCATTTTTTTGTTAAATATTTTTCAACCTCTTTGCGCTCTTCAATTTTTAAAGCCCGATTAAAAATTATTAATTCGGAAATTGAACCGTTAAATAATTCCTGTGTAAAAGAACCATCATCCCATGCTCCAACTGTAAAAAGACCTAAATTTTTAGTACCAGTGACTGATGATGTTGAGGTGCTAAACTGATCATTTAAAAAATGATGAACAATATAACCATCATCGATAAAATAACTCAAATATTCACGTTGAGCAGTTACCTTATCCGATGAAAAAGAATTTATTTGATCTCCCGCGGATGTTGAGTAATAAATTTTATCAACTGGCGAAGAATTAATGCCATAGACAAAGCTCATATTATCTGGACCTCTTTCTCCTCTGGAAGCAATTATACTTTGAGTTGATGGCAATAATGAGTTTGCCCGAAAAACTGCAAAAACAGAAGCCTGAGTAGCACTTGAAAAATTGATAGTATTGTTTAAAAATCTTGCACCATTGAATTCAACGCAAGGTAAAAGATTGATACAGTTATATCGATAGACTGGCGAAGTATCAAGATCAGCTGCAACTAAATTATTTTTTAAAACTTCTTGAGGGTTTATATCCTTCCACATCATTACTCGATAACCTTCATCTGGATCTTCATTATTAAAGCTTTTTTCCGATACTGAATCAAACCAACCAATCAAACCTCTGATCGATGAAACTGGTGAACTTTGCGTTAATTGTTTAGCAACAGTTAATCGTGACAAACCAACGATTCGCGAGCTTTGGGTAACACCCACCACTAAAATCCCGATAATCATTAAAACTATTGAAATTTCTATTAAGCTAAAGGCTTTTTTAAATTTTAATAATTTAGGATTTTTATTTAAAATGTTTTTTTTAAA
>JBJTWJ010000152.1:0-4883 GCA_046081665.1 Alphaproteobacteria bacterium
ATAAATTCTTTGCAACAAAATCCAAAATCTGCACTGGCTTCGTCTGTTGTATCTTCACAAGCAAATATCGTAACTTCACAGGCAGATAAGTCTGCAGTAAAATTTTCAGAAAAACAAAATTCAGAACAGCAAGATTTAAAAAAACAATACTCAAAAAAACCAGGGCAATCAGAGCAAGATATTAATAGCAGACCTTTAGGTCTTGATGCTATTATTTTATCGCTAAATAGTGAAACAACAGTGCGAAAAGCATCTCAGGAAAATTCTGCCAATAACTCTTCTTTAACGAGAGAGTCAAATGTTGATAATAGATCAAATCCTTCACCTCAAAGTTTAGGACTTAATGAAATTAAATTAATTTTGCAAGCAGGTGGTAATAAAAGAAAGGTTTATCAAACTTCAACAGCTCAATCATCATTGCCAAAAGGTCCAGCATCACCTATAAAACCTAAATCAAAAGAAAGATAATTTTATAACCAAAAAAAATTTAGTTTTTAGTTTCATCATCAAATAAAATACGTTTGGCGTTGCCATCTAAATCATCATATTGTTTATTTTTAATCGCCCAAATAAATGCCAGAAGTCCAACAATGCTGAGAATTAAAGCCAGAGGAATTAAAAAAATTAATACTGACATAATTATTTTTTAAAAAATTTATTAATTCTTAATGAATTAAACATCACCACCAGCGATGATGATGACATGGCAATTGCTGCAATCAAAGGCACAACCATTCCTGCCATGGCAAATGGTAAGGCAATGGCATTATAAAGCAAGGCAATAATTAAATTTTGATGCATTAAGTTTAAGGCTTTTTTACTGCCAATCTGCAAATCAATTAATGGCGATAAATTATTTGAATTAATCAAAACATCAGCGATATTTTTACTTAAATCACTGGCCTTGGCAAAAGAAATTGAAACTAAAGCCAATGATAATGCACCTGCATCATTAAGGCCATCGCCAATCATCGCAAAATTTTTGTTCTTGGCAATTAAATTTTTAACAAACTCAACTTTTTGAGAAATATCTTGTTGAGCGTAAAATTCAGTTATTTTCAAATGCTTAGCAACCCTTGATACTGTATGTTCATTATCGCCAGACAATAAAATAATTCGCAGATTTTTTTTATGCAGATAATCGATAACTGCTTTAGCATCTTGTTTAATTTCATCAGCAAATAAAAAAACTAACTGCTTTGAGTTAATTTTCATAAATGTCAACAGTTGTCCTTGATTATCAAGATTTTCTGTTATAAGTTCTTGATATTTATCAAGATTAGTTATTTGACAAAATTCTCCTCTACCAATTTTTACGCTGATTTGATCTTCGCTGAAAAATTTTGCATCAAGCCTTTGACCTTCTAAAATCGCTTTCAGTCCAAAGGATTTAATTTCTTCAACTTGCAGATCACTAAAAATATCTTTGCTTAATTCACTAATAGCTTGAGCAATTGGATGAGAACTTCTTATCGCCAGACTTCCTGCAATTTTAAAATAGATATTTTTTTCTTCTAAAGATAACTCTTGTAGTTGATTATTTTCAAGACTATAAATCGCTTTAAACCTAGGTGTTCCATAGGTTAGAGTTCCAGTTTTATCGAAAATTATTGTATCAACATGATTGATTTTTTCTAAAACTTCACCATTTTTAATAAGGATTTTTTTAGAAATAAAACCCGAAATTACGATAGTTTGAACAATTGGAATCGCCAATGCCAAAGCACATGGACAAGTAATGATTAGCACTGCAGTTGCATTCATTAGAGCCTGCTGAAATCCACTATTGAGCAGAAAATACCACAAAGCAAAGGTTGATCCGGCGAGAAGGTGAACTGCAGGGGTATATATTTTGGCTAATTTATCGGCAAGTAAAATCCATTTATTCTTACTGTTTTCGCTCTTGCTAATTAACTCGATTATTTGCCCAAGCATGGTTTGTTTACCAATATTGCTAACTCGAACTTTAATAGGGTTAAGCATATTAATTGTTCCTGCGTAAACATTAGATCCGTCACTAATTTTTTTTAAAATAATTTCTCCAGAAATAATACTTTCATCAACTTCACTTTGCGAATCAACAACGCAACCATCACAGGCAATTTTTTCACCACTTGCCACAACCAAAATCATGCCTTGGGTAATTTTTTTTAATGGTAAAATTTTAATTTGATTGTCAATTTCAACTCTTGCAAAACTTGCATCTAACAAACTAAATTGCGTAGCAATATTAAAGGCTTTTTTCTTGGCAAGCATATCAAGATATCTGGCGATAAGTAAGAAAAAAATTAGCATTACTGCTGAATCAAAATATACATGCTCTTGACCTTGAAATGCCTGAACAATACTAACAATAGATGCTAAAAAAATTGCCAAACTAATTGGTAAATCCATATTGGTATAGCCTTTTTGAAGAGCTTTAAAAGCTGAAATAAAGAAAATTCGCGAAGAATAAACCAGAACTGGCAGACCAATTAATGCCGAAAAAAATTGAAAAATTTGACGAGTTGCTTTGCCCATTTCTTGTGAATCACTAAACCATAAAGCAAATGAAAATAACATGATATTACCTGCACCAAAACCAGCAACCGCAAGAGCTTTAATTAAAGAATCATTATATCTTTTTTCCTGAGCATCGATTATTTCTTGATCAAAAGGTAAAAATTTATAACCTAAATTAGTAACAACAGCAATTATTTGATTAGCATCGTTTTTATTGCCAATAAAATCAAGGTTTAGGATTTGTTTAGTAAGATTTATTCTAACTTGCTTAACTTGCTGATTTTTTTTTAAAATATTTTCAATCAGCCAAACACATGCTCCGCAGTGCAATCCTTGAACCATCAAGGCTAAATGCCATGATTCATCACTATTTTTTTGAACAAATTCACTAACATCAACATAATCAATTGCTTGTGGTTTAAGACTATTTTTATTAACATCTAGTTGACGAATTTGATAATAATTCTTTAAACCCAATTGGCCAATAATTTGATAAGCATTCTGACATCCGTAACAGCAAAATTGATGTTGATCCTTATCTAGATTAGCTTCACAATGCAAACATTTTGGTTGGTTATCAATCATAATCTATTGAACTACATATTTTTTAACTTGTTGTAATAAATCTTCATTACTTTTAACTATTATTTCGAATTGCCATTGACCTTTAACAGGAAAAATTAAATCTGCTTGATAGTTACCAGAACTAACAAAGTTTAATTTTTTTTCAAAATCTAAGCCTTCCTGCAAAGGCCTTCTAAGCTTAACGGTAACTTCAGCATCGCTTAAATATTTTCCCGTTTTGTCAACAACTTCAACCTTCAGTCTGCCCTGTTTGGCAAGAGTATTTTGGTAAGATATTACAACACCCCATCCCAAATTTTTTTGTTTTTCGGTTAAGGCAATTATTTGATTATAATCCAGACCCTTTGAATAAGAATCCTCACTCACCACTCCACGCCAAGTTGTCTTTGACAGATAAATATAAAGCAAATCAACGCTAACAAATATTGCAAAGAACACAACAAAAAAATAAGGAATCTTACTTTTTTTATTAACTTTAGATAATTCTTTATTTTCTTGGCTTTGAAGTGTTGACATGTTTTTGGTTATTTTTTTTGATTTGTTGCAAAGCGAAAGCCATATCTTTAACTAGCTCTTGATATTGACTTTTAAGAATATCTTTACGAGCAATAAAAATATAATCCTGATATTCGCTGAGATTTTCAACATTAGCTTTTAAAGCTTCTCTCAACCTTCTTTTTACAAGATTTCTAATATTGGCTAGCTTACTAATATTTTTCGAAACTGTAAAACCTGCTCTACAAAATATTTGTTTTTTTTGATTATTAGCAATTTGTTGAGAAGAAATTGTTTTTATTTCTTCAAATATTGGTTGCAAGGTTTTTTTGGAAATATCGATATCTTGTCTATGCTTATGATTAGAAGTTTGCGATGTGGTTTGGCAATTAGTTTGTGAATTGCCCAAGACAATATCCAGAGGAGTATCTTGGGGGATTGCAGTCTTTTGCAGATTTTTTTTGGAAGATGTTAAGTAAAATGATGCAGTAGGCTTGGTGATTACAATTAGGTTTTTTAAAAAAAATTTTTGACCTGAATTGCCAATGGCATTGAATTCTGAACTTTTTCTAATCGGTAAAATTTTTAAACTCATCTTTTACCTCAATACTGATTATAGTTGTTTTTAACTATAACTATTAACTTTAACTATAATTAAACCGTGAGCAATGATCTGCCTTTCGCTCTTCTTCTTGCCAATACTTTTCGACCATTAGCACTTGCCATTCTTGATCTAAAGCCGTGTCTTCTTTTTCTAACCAATTTACTTGGTTGCCATGTTCTTTTCATAAAAAAATCATTTTAAATTGTTTAATTTTCGCAATACAGCATACCTATTTTTAAAATTATAGCTTATAGATCTGTCATCAAAATCATTCTACCAAAGCCATTCTCCTGTAATTACTACAGCAAAAATATTGCCAGAATTATTGCCAAAATTATGCTACTTTTGGAATTTTAAAAAATCTTAATCAGGAATATTTAAAAATCGAAAACTAATAAGTTTCAGGCTTTAATGACTGATGATTTAGTAAAAAATACTCCCATCAAGCTGACCTCATTAGCATTAGGTTTACTTTTTTTACATATTTTACCAACCCAAACTTTATTTGCAAGAGCTTATTTGACTCTAAAAAACAATTGCCATACAAAAATTAACTTATACCATTTCCATTTTTTAATTAAAGATTTAAGCAAAAATTTTTTAGATAAAAATCTTTAAAAAATGAAGTCGTATATCCATACGGCTGAGGCTTTTTAAGGATTTTTAGCAAAAAATTTGAACTTAAATCTTTATACCT
>JBJTWJ010000153.1:0-15106 GCA_046081665.1 Alphaproteobacteria bacterium
CAAGCGTAGAACCCGTTTGAGGAGTTGCCTCCCTTGGGCCTCGGATCCGTTGAAGGATTCTCTTAAAGCGCTTTTTTATTTTATTATTAATAATGCTTGTAGCAATATTATTTTATTTATTTTAGCAATATATATTAAAAAAAATTACAAAACCTCATCAATTGAACAAGTAAATTTTTCTTATAAAATTACCTATTTTGTAAGTTTATTTTTAAAAATATTTATTCCTTTTGTTATTGGCCTTCCTTTTACATTGTTATTTTTTGCTAATTATTATCTTAGTTTGTCAATAGTGGATTATAACTATAAAATAGTTATAATAGTCCTGCTTGCTATTACCAATTTTACTTATTTTAAGCTTGGTTTGAATTTATTTAGGGTTTTATATCTAAGAGAAGATCATGATCAGCAAAACTCCTTTAATTTATGCAAATTCAATAATAAAAAAACTTTGCAATTGGCTTTTTTTTTAAATCTAATTTTAATTTTTTTATTAATGTTTAATATTAATTTTTTAGAAAAATTTTCGAATAAGTTTGCTCAATATTTCCTTTTATAATTTTTAAAAATGATAAATAATTTTGATGAATCAGCTTTACTTTTTGCTTTAATAATGATTATTCATGTAATCAATATCTTCCTTTGTAAATCTAGATATCATTATAATTTTATTAACATATTTTCACTAAGCGTAATTCAATCGTTAATCTCATTAGTTCTTTTTTTTACTATTGATGCAGGACAAAAATTAACATGGAATATTTTTTATGTTAATGAAATTCTCAATTTAAATGTCTTTATAAATAAATTTACTGTTATTTTTTTAAATTTAATCAACTTATTGTCGTTAACTTTATTAATATTTTTTGAAAAATATCTTTATTTATTTGAAAAAAATAATTACCAAAAAACTCTGTTATTTTTTATTTATTTTTTTCTTAATTTGAACATCCTTATTGTATGTTCTAACTTAGTATCAAGCATACTAATTATAGTCATTAACGCCTTATTATCTATTGGTTATCTTAATGCGAAATATCATGATCATAAACCAAAAATCATTAATACTCTAAGTATAATTTATTTTTTCCAATATATTTTTTTGTTTATATTGTTAATCTATCTAGTGGAGTTATTTAACGATAACTCATTTGATAATAACAATATCATGGTTTCTAATCTCGACATTAGTTCTCAATATATTTTATATGCTCTTAGTTTTTTTGGACTATTCTTATTTACTTTAGTTCCCTTCTATTATTTTATAAATCTAAAAATTATTGACGAGTTTATCATAATTATTATCTCTCAGCTCTTTGCCTCATTAATTCTATTCACAAAACTAATTTTCTATATTTTTAACTTTAATTTTTTACCAATTTTCTTAAAAAATGATAATTTATTTATAAATATTTTTATTTTCATAAATTTGCTAGTAATTGCATCAGCTTTGGTTTATTCAAAATTCAAAGATAATATCCTTACTTTACTATCGTTATTTTCCTTATCATATTTATTCCTATCTTATTTAATCTTATACAAATCCAACAATAACTCTTTATTATTCCTTTCTATCGGCTTTATAATTAATATATCTAGTCTATTTATAACGATTATACCATTTAATTTGCTACAAAGTAAAATGAATAATCAAATAAGCTTTCAGGGTCTTTTTTTTCTTATGCCTAAAAGTTGCATACTTTTAATATTATCATTGCTTAATTTTATTGGAATAATGCCTTCTTTTAATATGGTTGCTAATTTTCAAATTTTTAAAATATTCGCAAATAATATGATCATAACACCATTTATATCTGTTGTCGTTTTTAATATTATCTTTCTAATTTTTATAGCTGTGTTTTTAAAAATAATTTTAACTAGAGTTTCGCTTGATAGAAGTCAAGAAATTATCAATCTGAGCGAAAAATTCGAGAATCAGCAAAACCTTGTATATTCAAGAATCGCAGTTATTATTTTGAGTATAATTTTCTTTATATTTCGTAAATTTATTACATTATAATTATGTCTAAAATAAATAACTATGTTACCACAATTTGTAATAATGCTAAATTAGCAAGTAGTGATATTGCTAAAGCTAATCTTGCTCAGAAAAATCAAGTTCTGCATGATGTAATAAGCTTAATAGATCTTAAAAAAAGTGAGATATTTCAGGCTAATCAAATTGATTTACAAAATGCTATAAAAGCCAATATTGATTCTGCTAAAATTGATCGAATAACATTAAATGATGAAAAAATTCAATCATTAATTATATCTCTATCAGAAATAATTAAACAGCCAGATCCTGTAAATAAGATAATCGAAAATTATAATCGACCTAATAATCTAAACATTCAAAAAATTTCTACACCAATTGGTGTTTTATTGGCAATTTACGAAGCTCGACCAAATGTTACCTGTGATGTCTCAGCTCTATCATTAAAATCAGGAAATTCGGTAATTTTAAGAAGTGGATCAGATTGTATAAATTCCTCAAAAATTATCGCTGATATTTTTCAAAAAGCGTTAACTAAATCAAAACTTAATCCAGATATTATATCATTTGTTGATAACAACGATTATGAAGTTGTTAATCAGTTATTAAAAATGAATGATTTTATAGATGTTGTTATCCCAAGAGGAGGAAAAAAATTGATTAAAGCTGTAATGCAAAATAGCAATATCCCGATGTTTAACCATCTTGATGGAAATTGTCATACATATGTTCATCAAGATGCAGATCTTGATAAAGCTTTAAAAATTACTGTAAATGCCAAAATGCGAAGAACTAGTATCTGTGGTGCAACAGAAACATTATTGGTTGATAAAAATATTGCCTATAAATTTATTCCACTAATTGCTTCAAAATTTAAAGAATTAGGATGTGAAATTCGTGGTGATAGCCTTGCCTGTTCAATTGATCATAGCTTTATTCCTGCAACACAACAAGATTACTATACAGAATTTCTTGATAAAATAATTGCTATTAAAATAGTAGATGACATTGATGAGGCAATTAAGCATATCACCGAATATGGCTCATCGCATACTGAATCAATTATTACTGAAAATAAATCAGCTTCAGAAAAATTTCTCAGCGAAGTTAATTCGGCAGTTGTTATGCATAATGCTTCTACACAATTTGCCGATGGTTATGAATTTGGCCTTGGAGCAGAGGTTGGAATTGCTACTGGAAAACTTCATGCCCGAGGTCCAGTAGGTTTAGCCCAACTTACCACCTACAAATATCAGGTTCGCTCAGAATTTGCAATTAGAAAATAAATAAAGAAATTACTAATGGATAAAAATTATATTGAAAATCTAAATAAAATTATTGCCAAATTGCCAAGTATGGGTCCAAGAATTTCTAAAAGAATTATCCTGCATCTGGCAAGTAATAAAAATAAAGTTCTTATTCCTTTGATTAATGCCTTACAAGATATAAATCAATTTATTGATAATTGTAAAATTTGCGGTAATCTTGATGAAGGAGAAATATGCTCGATTTGCATGGATGAAGGACGAGATAAATCAATTATTTGTATCGTAGAAGAAGTAGCGGATTTATGGGCAATTGAGAGAAGTTTTGAAAGAACCAAATCATATCGTGGACTTTATCATGTTCTTAACGGTAAATTATCAGCTAGAGCAGGGCAAGGAATTGAAGATTTGTCAATCGATAAACTCATTCAAAGAATTAAGGAAAATAATATTCAAGAAGTTATTATTGCAACAAGTGCTACAATTGATGGGCAAACAACCGCTCATTTTTTAACAGAAATTTTAAAGGAATATAATATCAAAATATCTCGTCTAGCACATGGCATACCAATTGGTAGTGAAATTGATTATTTAGATGATGGAACCATTTCTATTGCTCTAAATTCAAGGAAAGAAGTTTAGTTTTTTTAAAGCAAATAATGATTAATTTTTTTAATTAGTTTTAAAAAACAGATTGCTCAATATCTCAACGAATTATTTGATTAAAAAAATATTGAATTTATTATTTAATTGATAAAAATTCACAACGCATTAATTCCCAATATGTCTTACAAGGTATATTGAGAGATGTTTTGTTTGATATTGCAGATCCAAATTATTTTGAAAAAATAGATTCAGTTGGACAAATTTCAGCTTTTAAATCAGGATTGGCATCTATTGATCACCTAGAAATAGTAAGTGATGGTAAGGTTGAAAATATAGTTTTTGACCTTTTTTTGAGTGATGGTTAAAACCTGCAGACTACATAGCAACCAGAATGCACCTTGAAGCAAGTGGAAGATTTAGTGAAGAACAACAAATTCATAATTAATGTTTTAGATGTTGATGGTTCATTTGTTAAAGGAATATCTGTTATTTTTGATCCCCAAGAAAAAATAAAATTAATTACTTTTGAAGATCGGCTAACTAAAGAAAAAAATTTGTAATTGCTAGTGGTTATGAAGATTCTAAAGTTGAATTATTTCCATAATATCCCTTATTAAATCAAATTAATTCAAGATCAATTAAATATACTTAAATTGAAAATGGATATAAAATTACTACTATTTAAAATTATTTAGAGTGCTTGAGATATTATTTTTTCAAAATTTGGAAAACTGGTTTTAATCATTTGATCATCATCAATTTCAATACCATTTTCTATAGTTAAACCCATTATTAAAAAAGACATTGCAATGCGATGATCCATGGCAGTTTTAATTAAAACTCGAGTTGCTGGTTGAGTAACTCCACCTAATATTTCTAGAGAATCATTGGTAATTTTAATATTAACTCCGCATTTTTCTAAATTGGATGCAATCATTAATAAACGATTACTTTCTTTGGTTTTTAACTCTGATAAACCGTTAAGTTTAGAAATGCCATTGGCATGAGCACAGGCAATTGCTAAAATTGGATATTCATCAATCATTGAAGCGCTTCTTGCGGCAGGAACATCGACAGCTTTAAGTTTACTTGATTCAACAACAATATCGCCAACCAATTCACCATTAACTGTTTTTTGATTGGTAATAGCAATATTAGCATTCATTTCCTGAAGGGTTGATATAATGCCAGTTCTTAAAGGATTTATACCAACATTTTTTAAGGTAATTTGTGAATTTTTGGTGAGCAAACATCCAACTATAAAAAAACTAGCCGAGGAAATATCATTTGGAATGTTAAAATCTTTGGCATCAAATTCCTGCATACCTCGATAACTATGCTTAAGCCCTGATGAAAATTTTTCAGTAGTAAGTTTTAATCCCAGATAACGCATCATAATCTCACTGTGATCTCGACATTTTTCAGGCTCGATTATGGTTGTAACTCCCTGAGTTGCAAGACTAGCTAAAAATATACAGCTTTTAACTTGAGCTGAGGCAATAGACATTTTATAATCTATTGCTAACGGATCTTTTGCTCCACATACTGCGAATGGTAATAAATTATTAGAACGAGAAATTATTCTTGCGCCAAATTGTTCAATTGGTTGAAAAATTCGTGACATTGGTCTTCTGCGAAGTGAGGCATCGCCAGTAAAGAAAGTAGTGAAATTATATGGTGTAATTAATCCAGCTAAAAGTCGAGTTGATGTTCCGGAATTTCCCATATCCAAGATATCATCAGGCTCTTGCAAACCTAATAAACCTGCACCCTCAACATAATAGTCATTTATTTTTTTGTAAATATTAACACCCATTAATCTGAGTGCTTGAGCAGTTCGAAGCACATCTTCACCTTCAAGAATATTAGTAATTTTAGAAGTTCCATTAGCTAAAGCGCTAAAAATTAAAGAACGATGGGAAATCGATTTATCTGGACTAACTATAACATCGCCTTGGAATGGTCTATCTGTTTTTTGCGATAATTTTACCATATTTTTTTAAAAAAGAAAGCCATTAACCAATGATAAGATTTTATCAATAAAGATAATAATAAAAAGATTAAAAATGGTTGAGATAACAATAATTGATTTTATTGCAATAGAATCGTCAATAACAATATGGTTGTTTGGGGAATCAAAATATATAATTTTAACAATTCTTAAATAATAAAAAGCTGAGATTACAGTTAACAAAATAGCAATTAAAGCATATTTAAAAAAACCAGATGTTATTACTGCTGAGATAATATAGAATTTAGAGAAAAAACCAGCTAGCGGAGGAATTCCTGCGGTAGAAAAAATTAGCAAGGCAAAACATAAAGCCATAACAGGATTAGTCTTTGAAAGGCCAGCTAAAGAAGAAATAGCGAATGTTTTTTTATCTGTTTCATCATTATCAATTTCATTTTTATTTAATAACAAGTTTAAAAAACCAAAAGTTCCAAGTGATATTATACTGTAAATAAAAATATAAAATAAAACTGCAGTGATTACATTTTTGCCTAAACCTGCTAAACCTAAAATTATAAAGCCAACATGAGCAATTGAACTGTATGCTAAAAGTCGTTTTAAATTTTTTTGAAATATTGCTCCAAGACTTCCAACAATTATTGAAAACAAGCCAACAAAAATCATGATATGAGAGAGAATTGACCATGAGAAATTATATATTAGCAAAGACAAGGCAATTACCGAAGTAAATTTTCCAACAGTTGCAAATAGAGTTGCAACAATAGTTGGCGAACCTTCATAAACATCGGGAGACCACATATGAAATGGGGCATTTGCCAGTTTAAAAAACATTGCTATCATTACCATCACGATTCCCAAAAGAAAACCAACTGGAACATCATTTTTTTGAGTTTCAACAAGTTCAGCGATAACCTTAAAATTAGTTGTTCCCATATAGCCATAAATCATTGATATTCCATATAACAAAATCCCTGAAGCTAAACAGCCAAGGATAAAATATTTGATACCAGCTTCAGAAGATTTTTTGGAATCTGTTTTGATTGCTGAAAGTAAATAAAAAGACAGGGCTTGAAGTTCAATGCCAAGATAAAAAGTTAGAAAGTCATTACTAGAGATCATAATTAATCCTCCGGTGCAAGCAATAAGCATTAATGATAAAAACTCTGCACTAAATTTTTCCATCATTGCTACAAAACGTATCGACATAACCACGACAACGGTTAGTAATAAAATTAAGAAACACTTACTTAAAGCAATTATAGGAGTGTTTCGATAAAATTGATTAAAGAAAACATCGTTACTGGCAAAACTTTTGAATGTCGCAACTAATGCAATTGCACAAATTAAAAGGGTTAACAGATGGGTAATATAAAAAAAATCTCGATTTTTTTTGGCAAAAAAAACATCGACTAATAAAATAAATAAACTTCCACAAAAAAGAGTTAATTCTGGTAGAATTACAGAGATATTCATAATTTTAAATTAAATTTTTATAAATAATTATTTTATAACAGTTGACAAATCTAACAAAAGATAGTCAAGAATTTATTTAGCGATATTTTCACTAAAAATTTTAACAATATCACTAACTGGCTGAGTATAAAATTTGATTATTAAATTTGGAAAAATTCCAATTAAAATAACAATAAATGCCATAACAAAATAGCTTATCAGTTCAAAATTTTTTATATCAGTTAGTGTAGATATTTTAGGATTTGAGATTGCACTAAACCAAACTCTTTTGTATAACCATAACATATAAATTGCTCCTAAAATCACTCCCAAAGAAGCAATAAAAGCAAATAATTTGTTTACTTTAAAAGTACCAATTATTGCAAGAAACTCGCCGACAAAACCACTAGTCCCCGGTAAACCAACCGAAGCCAAAGTAAAAATCATGGCAATCATTGCAAAATTTGGCATTCTTAAAGCTATACCACCTAGATCAGATATTTTTTTGGTATGTAAACGATCATAAATCGAACCAACGCACATGAATAACCCTGCAGAAACAATTCCATGACTGATCATTTGAAAAACTGCTCCATCAATTCCTTGTTGAGTAAAGCTAAAAATTCCTAAAGTCACAAAACCCATATGAGCTACTGAAGAGTATGCGATCATTTTTTTCATATCTTCTTGCATCAATGCTACGAATGATCCATAAATTATGGCAATTACGCTAAGCACCATAATTATATCAGCAAAATATTGTGCGCCTAAAGGGAATAGGGGAAGGGCAAATCTAAGAAAACCATAGGCTCCTAGCTTGATTAATATTCCTGCTAAAATAACAGATCCTGCAGTTGGAGCTTGAACATGAGCATCGGGAAGCCAAGTATGAAAAGGGAACATTGGAATTTTTACTGCAAATGATAAGGCAAATGCTAAGAAAAAAAGTTTTTGAAATTGCAAAGGGAAATATTTTGGCAAACCTTTAGCAAGTGAAACGACATCTGTTGTTCCGGTGTATAAAAAAATTGTAATGATCGCTATCAAGAAAAAAACTGATCCAAATAAGGTGTAAAGAAAAAATTTATATGATGCATAAACACGATTTTCACCACCCCAGATCCCAATCAGCAAGAACATTGGAATTAGCATAAATTCAAAAAACATGTAAAAAAACAAGATGTCTAACGCACAAAATGAGCCAATTACCAAACCTTCCATAATTAAAAAGGCTATAACGAACTCCTTCACTCTGTTTTTAATTGAATTGATACTTATAGCAAGGCAAATTGGGGTAAGAATTGTTGTTAATACAATCATTACTAAAGATATTCCATCAATTCCAACCAAATATTTTATATCATAAAGTGAAAAGAATTTAAAAGTTTCGCTGAATTGATATTCATGCTTTGCTAAATCAAATTGCGATGTCAGAATAATGGCTAAGAAGAGGTTAATTATAGTTACTATTAATCCATAGCCAAAATAAATTTTTGAATTTTTAACTCTCACAACCAATAGAAAAATTGCGCAGATTATTGGCAAAAAAATTAGGGTTGATAATATCGGAATATTCATGCGAAATAAATTAAAATTTTTTATTTAGTTTTTTAAATTATAAGAAATCAGGAATTTATTGTAAATAAAATTGTCAAAATAATTATTTATCAATTTACATAAATAAAATATTCTTGCTATCGATTTTAAAATAGTAAATTAGAAAAATGCAATTATTTTATGATAATTTTTTTACCTATTCCAAGAGTAACAAATTCATCTGATATTTTCTTTTCTTTTTTTGCTATCTCTAAATCATTGATTGGATCATGATAATTTTCAGATGAAAGTTGAAATGTTGAATGATGCATGGCAATTGATTTTTGAGAGTTCAAATCGCTATGGGCTTTAACAGCTTGAGCTGGACTCATATGATATCTCAACATAAAATCTTCGGGCTTGTAAGCACCAATTGGAAGCATCGCTAATTTAAAGTTTGAAAATTTGGTTTTGGCTTTAGCAAAGTGATCGTTATAACCTGTATCGCCTGCAAAGTAAATGTTGCCCAGCGATGATTCAATTGCAAAAGCTCCCCAAAGACTTGCGTTTCTCCCAAACATCATTCTTTTTGACCAATGTTTCGCTGGTAAAAAATTAACAGTTATTTTGTCAAATATTTTTAAACCTTCGTTCCAATCAAGCTCAGTGCAATTTAATTTTAATTTTTTAATGTTATTAAGATAATAACAATTGCCAAGACCGGTAATAAACTTGGGTTGATAATCATTTTGTAGTTTAACAATGGTTGGTATATCGAGATGATCATAATGCGAATGGCTAATCAATACTAGATCAATATTTGGAAGTTGTTCAAATTTAACTCCCGGAATCACTGATCGTTTTGGACCTATGAAACCAAAAGGACTAGCTCGTTCAGAAAAAATTGGATCTGTTAAAATGTTTAACCCCTGAAGTTGCAAAAGAAATGTTGAATGACCAATAAATGTTGCATGAATAGTTTTATCATTAACTTGTTCCAAAGGAATTGATTGCTCAATTATCTGATTTTTTTCTAGCCATTTAGGTTTGCCATATTGTTTCTGATATTTTAGCTTGTTTAAATAATAACTGAAAAAACTTGATTTTTTTGGGAGATTTTTTTCTTCAGGATTAAAAAAATTTTTACCATTAAAGTGATCTGATAGAGCTTGATTGCTGTATTTGCTCTCATTAAAAAAAATAAATAATGAAGAAAAAACTAAAAAAAAACAGAAAAAAATAAAACCAATAAGTTTAAACATATATTAATTAAAAAATTATTACTAAATAAGAAGTATTATTAACTATTTTTTTTTAAAAATCGATAGTTTTGCAATTAATTTGCCAATCGCCAAAGTGAGTTGGATCTATTTTTTTATCTGATAATTGCTCTGGCTGTTGATCTTGACTTAAATCGCCTGATGAATTGGCATTAGCATTATCTTTTAAAATAAACTCTGCTTTTTGATTATCTAAATTATTTTTTTTAATTATACTTGACTGAGTATTATCAAAATTTTTTAAGTTATCATCGATATTGTTATTGCTCATATTTTTGTGGTATTTATAATAATTTTATTTTTTTATTAGCATTAATTTTTAAAAAAATTTTGAAAATAAAATGTTGAAATGAATTTTTACAAAGTAAATCCTCAGCGGTTTATTAGCCAGCTTGCATTCCTCCTCCTTTACCAGGAGAAGAGACAAATGAAGTATGACCCCGAAGATCAGCATTAATAGCTCCTCCGACAGAATTTAATTTGGCAAGACCAGAAAGACCATCACCAGTCTTTTGCAGTGCTTGACCTGCGGTACTAAGGTTTTGAACTGGCATAAATCTATCAACCATATTAAAAGGGTTTGCTGACATCGCATCTCCTTGGAAAGATCCTAAAACATTATCTAAACTTTGACCCGATTTAATAGCATTATCAATTGAAAAACCTTCCATTGATTGACCCAATTTTCCGCCAATTCCTGAATTTAAACCTTCACCACCAGTTTGAGTCATTCCCCCAAAATAATGACCATTTGGCGTACCTACTCCTCCAGCAGATGGTCCATGATAATTGGCATCCATATTCTTAGCTATAAAACTTTCTTCTCCAGTTGTTGATCCTGTCATAAATTTATTTTAAAATTAATATTATTTTTTGTTAACAATGGCATCAACGCATGCAATTGCTGACATGTTTAAGATATCGTTAATTGAAGAGCGCATAGTTACAATTTGTACTGGTTTTTCAAAACCATCTAAAATTGGACCAATCACTGTGCAATTACCAACTTCTTCCAATAACTTTGTAGCAATACTTGCTGAATGAAGTCCAGGGCAAATTAAAATATTTGCTGGTCCACTTAGTCGACAGAATGGATATTTTGCCATTTTATCGGGATTAAGAGCAACATCAGCAGTCATTTCCCCATCATATTCAAAATCTACAGTAGTTTCATCAAGCAATTCCACAGCTTTTTTAATTCTTCCAGATTCAGTTTTGATAGCGCTTCCAAAATTTGAAAATGATAAAAATGCAACGCGTGGTTCATAACCCATGTTTCTAACTTTTTTGGCAGTTTGTTTAGCGATATTTACTAAATGTTCAGATGAGGATAATTCAGAACACGAGGTATCGGCAATGAATATGGTTCGATCCTTGGTTATAATCATTGAAATTCCAAGAACAATATGATCTTTTTTATTTTTAATAACCTTCCAAACATCATTTAGCGATGTTGAATATCCACGAGTTAATCCAGTAACCAAAGCATCACCATGTCCGCAAGCTAACATTGAAGAAGCAAAAACATTGCGATCGGTTTTGACCATTCTTGCACAGTCTGATTGCAATACCCCTTTTCTTTGGAGTTTTTTGTAAAGATATTCTATGAATTTATTATTTTCATCAGAGATCGAGGAATTATAAATCTCAATTCCATCAGAAGTAACATTTAGTTCTTGCATTTTTTCAAGAATTTTTTCTTTTTTGCCAACAAGAATTGGTTTGCCATAGCCATTATCTCGCCATAAAGCAGAAGCTTTAATAACTTCGCTTTGTTCACCTTCAGCAAAAATTACATTTTTTGGCGATCTTTTTAATTTTTCAAATATTAAACCAAGACTATTGACAGATGGATCGCGTCGAGCTTGAAGTTGTTTTTTATAAGCATCCCAATCTTTTATTGGTTTTCGGGCAACACCAGTTTCAACTGCTGCTTTTGCGACTGCTAAAGGAATTGTGTAAATCAATCGCGAATCAAACGGGGTAGGGATAATGTAATTTGGACCAAACTTCATTTCTTTTCCACCATAAGCTTTTATAACCTCATCAGGAACTGGTTCACGAGCTAAATCTGCTAGAGCAATGGCTGCAGCAATTTTCATTTCTTCGTTAATTGTTGACGCACGAACGTCCAATGCTCCACGAAATATGTATGGAAAGCCCATAACATTATTTACTTGGTTTTCATAATCGCTTCTGCCAGTTGCAACAATAGCATCATCTCGACAACTATGAACTTGCGAAGGAGTTATTTCTGGATCAGGATTGGCCATAGCAAAAATCACTGGATTTTTAGCCATTGATTTAACCATCTCTTGAGAAACAGCATCTTTAACTGACAGACCTAAAAAAACATCAGCTCCTTTCATAGCATCGGCCAAAGTTCGAGCTTTTGTATCAACAGCATGTGCTGATTTCCATTGATTCATGCCATCGGTTCGACCTTTGTATATTACGCCTTTAGTATCGCATAAAATGGCATTTTCATGAGGTAAACCCATAGCCTTGAGAAGCTCTAGACATGCTATTCCAGCTGCACCTGCTCCGTTAACTACAACTTTAATTTCATTAAATTTTTTACCGCTTAAATGTAAAACATTGAGAATTCCTGCTGCAGAAATAATTGCTGTACCATGTTGATCATCATGAAATACTGGAATATCCATTAATTCACGCAGTTTGCTTTCGATAATAAAACATTCAGGTGCGCGAATATCCTCAAGATTAATTCCACCCCATGATGGTGATAAAAATTTAATTGAGTTAATGAATTCATCAACATTTTCTGTTGCAACTTCAATATCAACCGAATCGATATCGGCAAAGCGTTTGAAAAGAACTGATTTTCCTTCCATTACTGGTTTACCTGCTAACGCTCCCAGATTACCCAAACCAAGGACAGCTGTACCATTAGAAATAACTGCAACATAATTACCTTTAGCAGTGTAGTCATATGCAGTTTCAGGATTTTTAGCGATTTCAAGGCATGGAACAGCAACACCTGGAGAATATGCCAAGGCTAATTCTCGCTGAGTGTTTAGTGGTTTAGTAGCATGCATTGCAACTTTACCAGGTTGACCTTGCATATGAAATTGTAGTGCTTCAAGTTCTTTGGAAGTTTTGCTCTGAACCTTACTATTTGCTTTATCGCTTGATGCTGTTGAAGTTTTAGACATAAATTTTTTTTTAATTTTTTGTTTAATTATTTGAATATTTTAAGACATTAAAACTCTGAATTTATTTCTGAGTTGATCATTTTAATAGATATGTTTTTTTAAAATTATTGAAATTAATATAATGAAACTATTTGAAATTTTAAAAGCATTATTTAAAAAATAAATTTAATTTATTTTTTATTCCTATAATACTTCACGTGCTCATGATAATATATCATTGTTAATTTTAAATGTCAAAACCTTATGACCCTTCATCAGCTTAACTGTATAGTTAGATTTTATCAATGCTTTGAAAAAACTACTAAGCCAAGAGAAATAGACTTTATTTTACTGCATCATATGCAGGCAAACAATATTCAGCATGCTCTTGATCAGCTTTATGAGCATAAAGTTAGTACTCATTATTTAATCGATGATGATGGCAATATTTTCCAATTAATTGATGATTTTGATGTTGCTTTTCATGCTGGAGTAAGTTATTGGCATGGTATTGATGGCTTAAATAAAAATTCGCTAGGAATAGAAATTTTAAGTTCAGATCCATTCAATAAAGGGTTTAATAATCAGCAAATGCAGTCTGTCGTTGAAATATGTCACCATTTAATGCTTAAGCACCAGATCTCTTCTCGTAATGTTATAGGGCATAGTGATGTAGCATATTACAAAGACACCGGATTACTTGATCGCAAACAAGATCCTTCGCATTTATTTAATTGGAATTACCTAGGGATTAATGGAATTGGATTATTTCCCAAGGTTAATATAATGCATCAAGAAGATAAAATTTTGTTTTTCAATAATGATCTAAATCCTGAAATTACTAAAATTAAATTACGTTTAAAAAATTTTGGTTACAAAGTTAATAATATAAATAACTGTTATGATGAAGAAATGCAAGTGTTAGCAAGGGTATTTAATCGTCATTTTAATCCATTAAAATATCAAGAAAATTCTGATTTATGGTATATGAGTTCACATTTTATTCTAGAGAATTTACTGATTTCATAAAACTATTTTTTAAATATTTAAAATAACTAAATTTTTAAATTTAAAATCTATATCATTCTAGGTTATAGCCTTTGATATAGCGATATGATTTCTCTAAAGTTTTTGCAAAAACAATTACCGAAATTTTTTTTACACCTGCTTTTTTCAAAACTTTAGAGCAATAATTGAGAGTGCTTCCAGTAGTCATTACATCATCCATTAAAAGTATTTTTTTGTTTTTAATTTTGTCAATATATTTGGGATTAACCATAAAGGTTTTTCGTAAATTTGCTTTTCTCTTATTTCTTTTAAGGCCGAGTTGAGGAGGATTGTTTTTTTTTCTTATTAATAAATTTATAAAATATTTTTTTTTATCAATATTTCTGGCAATTAAATTAGCATGATTAAAACCTCTTAATTGCAATTTTTTATAATGCATTGGTACCGAAACTATGAAATCACTTTCAGCTATAACATTGTTAAAATTGATTTTAATAAAATTAGCAATTTTATAAGCAATATATGTTTTATCCTTAAATTTTAAATCTAAAATTGCTTGACCAATTATGTAATTATAAATATAAATTGTGTGAGTTTCGTCAAAAAATGGTTTCTTGTTTAAACAGTTTATACATATCGCTTCTGTATCGAATTTTTCCTGCTTGGCAAATGGTAATGAACAAATTTTACATTTTATTGGCGAAATAAGTTTTAATTTTAAAAAACAGCTTGAACAAAATAAACCTTCATAACTGATAATTTTTTGACAATATAAACAGGTTGCAGGAAAAAAAACCTGTTTAATATTTTTAAGAATTGTTTTTAATTTATTCATA
>JBJTWJ010000154.1:0-19107 GCA_046081665.1 Alphaproteobacteria bacterium
ATCAATTTTCCAATACCATTGAGTATAACAGCTAAGTGGCAAATTCATTCTTGCCAATTCGCGTGCTAAGCCTTCTTTATCAGAATTAACAATATTGCCTTCAGCATCTTGATTTATCATTTCCAAGTAATTATTATAGGCATTAGCGCTATCAGCTTTAAGGATTTGCAAAACTTTTTTTTGCTCTTCTTTATTTAAAATTTTGCTTTCATCACGTCCTTGGTGATTAATTTTTGACTGAGCAGATAGATGTTGAGCTTGCGGAATATAAAATTCATCTTCAACAATAGAGTATCGAGCAGAATATTCATTGACCGATGCAGTGCGATGCCTAATCCATTGACGGGCAACAAATATCGGCAATTTAATATGAAATTTTATTTCGCACATTTCAAATGGCGTAGTATGGCGATGAGCCATCAAATAATTAATTAATGCTTTATCAGCATTGACTTTCTTAGTTCCAGCACCATAAGATACTCGGGCAGATTGCACAACCGAAGAATCATTACCCATATAGTCAATGACTCTGACGAAACCGTGATCAAGAACGTTAAAGGGTTGATAAAGAACTTCTTCTAATTCACTTGAGACAGGTCGAAGAGTCTGGTTTTTCTGGTTTCGTAATTCGGCGATTTCGGCAAGTTGTTGTTTTTTAATAACCATTGTTTTGAAAATTAAATATTAATTTTAATTATTTTTTCTAAAATCCTAAATCCTTTAATTCGATTTTGCAAACTAGTTTTTTAAAATTTCATGAGCATTGAAATAATCAAACAAATTCTACCAACCATCCCACACCGCAGTGGTGTTTATCAATTTATTGATAAAGATCAAGAAGTTCTTTATGTTGGTAAAGCTAAAGATTTACGAAAAAGAATAACCAACTACACCAATGCCAATGCTCTATGCAATCGAATTTTAAGAATGGTTAATTTGGCAGAAAAAATTGAAATAATTCAAACTGAAACTGAACTTGAAGCGATTCTTTTAGAGCATAATTTGATAAAAAAAATTTCACCTAGATTTAATATTTTACTTAAAGATGATAAAACTTTTCCGCATATTTTAATAACCAATCATCAATTCCCCCAGATCACTAAACATCGTGGAGTTAAAACTAATCTTGGCAATTATTTTGGACCATTTATCAATG
Organism: Alphaproteobacteria bacterium; assembly: GCA_046081665.1. GTDB lineage: Bacteria > Pseudomonadota > Alphaproteobacteria > Rickettsiales > UBA1997 > CAILUF01. The sequence continues at coordinate 1,157 of JBJTWJ010000154.1, forward strand.
CTAGTGATGCCAATCGCAATATCGAAATTTTACGCAAAACTTTTTTACTACGCAACTGCAGTGATAGTGAATTTAAATCACGAAAAAAAGCCTGCATGGAATATCAAATAAAAAAATGCTCAGCTCCTTGCATTGGCGAAATATCGCCAGAAAATTATCAGCAAAATATCAAAAATGCTCTCGGTGTTCTTTCTGGAAAATCAACTTTGGTGCAAGAAAATTTGCAAAATAAAATGCTTGAATTTAGTCAAAATCAGGAATATGAAAAAGCCATACTTATTCGTGATCAAATCAAAGCTTTGAACTATTTACAAAATAAACAAAATATAAGCATCAATGATATTAAAGATTTTGATGCATTATGTTTTGTTGCTATTAATCATCGAGCTTGTGTTTATATCACCTTTTATCGAGCTGGTCAAAATTATGGCTCAAAGCCATATTTTTTTGAATTAGAAAATCATCAAAATGCTCAAGAAATTTTAGTCAATTTTATAGGACAATTTTATCTTAATCATAAACCACCATCGTTAATTATTGTTAATCAAGAATTAACTGAAGAAAAACTACTTAATGATTTTTTGAGTACAATTGCCAAGAAAAAGGTTGAAATTCTTAATCCAAAAAAAGGCGATAGAGCCAATCTTATCAAAGATCATGAGCAACTAGCTTTACAAAATTTGGAGCAAAAAATCTCGCACAATATGAGCATCAAAAAATTATTAATGGAAGTTAAAAAAATTTTTGAACTCAATAAAATTCCACAAAGAATTGAAGTTTATGATAACAGTCATACTGGCAATCAAAATGCCATTGGTGCAATGATTACAGCTGGAGTAGATGGTTTTATTAAAAGCGGATATCGAAAATTTAACATCAAACAACTTCAAGAAATTGATATTTCTCAACGCCAAATTATCAAAGCAGGTAATGATGACACAGCTATGCTTGAACAAGTTTTACTACGAAGATTTTCAAAATTAAAAACCCATGATTTTCCAGATTTTATAATCATTGATGGTGGTAAGGGACAATTAACTTCTGCTCAAAAAATCTTTGATCAACTCAATATTAAAATCCCCTTTGTTTGCATGTCAAAAGGCAAAAATAGAAATGCTGGTGAAGAATTTTTTCATCAAACCAATAAAGAATCTTTTACCTTGGAAAAAAACTCTGCGGTAATGCATTATTTGCAAAGACTTCGCGATGAAGCTCACCGCTTCGCAATCATGACTCACCGCAAGAAACGTGATAAAAATATGCTTGCCTAATTTAAAATTTAACCCAAATCCGTCATTAGAATGTTTTAGAATTTCGCTAATCCTTGATTTTATTAGTTTTAAGACAGCATCGCACCAAAAACCTATCTTTTCCCATAAGGTGAGGAGCGAAGCGCAGTATGAAGCTAATAAAATCAAGGATTAATTAGGAATCATGAAATATTCTAATTACGGATTTGGGTTTAATATTGCAACCTAGCTTAAAATTAAAAACAAAACTCATCTTTAAATTAAAAGGCTAAGATTTTTATGCGGCTAAGATTTTTATGGCTTCCAACCAGGTTTTGTAGGCTTTGAAGGTTTTGTTGTTTGGGCCTCTTTTTGAAGTGAGCTAAATGTTGGCGATAAATATGTTGTTGATTTAGCTGGAGGAGGCGTTTTTTGAGTTAGCGATTGATTAGTTGGTGTTGAATATGATTTATCAGATAAAAATTGTGAATCTTGATCATCCTCGTCAAATTCAATCTCAATTTCTTCAACATTAGAACTCTGCGATGATTTAGAAGTTTTTGTTGGTGAAGATTTTTTAGAACTAATTGCCTTACTAACTTGCGAAGAAACTGACATAGGAGATTTTTGTTGGCTATTGCCAAAAAAACTATCAACCCCGCTAGATATAGCTGAAGTAAATGGATCAATTGTTTTAGATAAAGGATCGCCAATATATTTACCAAGAGCATCATTGAAAGGAGTATTTGATTTTGAAGATTGGGCATTTGATTGAGAGCTTGAAGAAGCTGAAGGAGTTTTTTGAGCTTGAACAAATTGCTCACCAACAGATGAGCCAGAAGCTTGCGATCTAACCCTTGCCAATGACTCCTTAACTAGATCACTAGGTTTTTGACTTTGTTGTAACGATTGCAATTGAGCTGATTTTGAAACAGCTTCAAAACCAGAACTAGAACCAGCTGAAGATGCTTTTGGTAAAACATTTGTCGATGAATAAGAAGCTTTTCCTTCTTGATTAAAATCTAATTTTACATCTCTTGGTAAGGCATTCGAAGCTGAGGTTTGACCTTGAGTTCGTTGTTGATTCAAGTCACTAGTTGGCATCGATCCTGAAGCAATTTTTGCACTGTCTTTAGGTTGTGCCAAAGCTGAAGAACCTCTACCGCTTTGTTTTGGGGGAGCGCTTGACGCTTGCGAGGTTGATTTTTGATTGCCAATATTTGGTGAACTTCCCCAACCCGATTGAACACTTGATTGCGACAATGAAGATGCCAAAGGAGCAGTCATAGCCGGTGGAGCAGACTTAGAAGACTGAGAAATTGCAGATGATTTTTGAGAATTTGCGGAATAATTTTGCGAAGCTTTACTTGAAGCATTTGCTTTTTCTTGCAAATTTATTGCACTTAAATCAACTGCTAAACCAGCACTATCTTGCGATTTTCCACCCCAACCTGCATCAAGATCAGAAGAAGATTTAAGTGCTGAAAGCATATTACCACTTTTTGAACCCGTCGCAATTGCAGTTTTTTTATCACCACTATTTGCTTGTTTTAAAGTTAAAGCCGATGATACCGCTTCCTTAATTTGTTCTGCTTGCGATCCTTTTTTCGATACATTCATCGCCGATCCAGCTGAATAAGCTGAAGTACTTCTTGCACTGGTTTTACCAGCTTGATTTGCTGAGGAAGATCTGTCGCTACCTTTGATTCCAAGCAAATTATCTGTTCCACTGCTTATATTTTTTAGAGTTGGCTCGATAATACCACCCAGCGCTCCACCTAGGGCTCCAAGAAACGCCAATGGCTCTCCTTTGCCCGAAGCTTTGTTGCCATCTAACACCTTACTGCCAATTGCAACATTAGTTGGACCACCTAATCCACCTTTATTTATATTGCTTAACAATCCTTCGCTTTTCATTGCTGAGTCTAATCCTGAGCCTTTGGACATTATCCCTTTAGAAATTCCCTGAGAATTTCCCTGAAAATTTTCTAGGGAATTTTCTTTGGAATTTTCTTTGGAATTTTCTGGAGACGTTCCTTTAGAATCAGCTGATGGACCTAATGAACCTGACGATTCTGATCCACCCCTTGAACCTTTACCAGAGCCAGATGATCGCGCGCTTCCGCCTCTTTTTGAACTAAGAATTCGTCCGTTTTGTTTTTGACCTTTGCCACCTGCTGATTTGGCATTACCTTGTAAACCATCTTTGGCTTTAGAATCTTCATCATCTGACGACTCATCGCCTTCTTCACCTTCAAAATCTTCATTATTTGACGAAGAATCTTCATCTTGCGAATCCTCTTCATTGTAAGTTGCGTCAGAATCATCATCATCTTTATCTTTAGAAGCATCGGCATTTTTATCTTTGTCGTTATCCTTATTTTTGTCTTTATCAGCGTCATTTATATTGCCAGATTTATTAGCTCCAGAATCTTCAGCGGATGGAGGCAAAATAGGTGCTTCATCTTCAGGAGAAATAGGTTTTGCTGAATCTGCATCAGCTGGCACTTCAGCATCTCCTTTGGAAGATTCACCCGCAGATTTACCATCTGCCTTACCATCTGCCTTAACATCTCCTCCTTTTTCACCTCCTTTTGCTTTCGAGGAATCTTCAGATCGACCTTTTCGAAGCAAATCACCTTTACCTTCTTTAGCATCTTCATTACCCTCTCTTCGAGCAACACTTCCTTTACCTGCCGAGTCATCACCGCCACCTGAACTATCAGAGCCACCAACTCCTCCTGCTTTGACACGAGATCCTCCTGCTTTGCCACCGGCTCCACCTTCCCCACCTCCATTAGCACCATTGCTAGCAGATTGGCCACCCGTACCTCCACTTGCCCCACCCTCTCTTCTTGATTGAGATCCAGTTCCAGCATCACTTCCACCTCCAGCAGAGCCATCTTCTCTTTTTGCAACGGGTCCGCCACCTGCACCACCTGCTCCACCCGCTCCACCTGCACCCCCTGCACCACCTGCACCACCTGCACCACCTTCTCCACCTTCTCCCCCTGCTCCACCTGCTCCACCTGCACTAGCACCGTCGCTACCAGATTGGCCACCAGCACCTCCACTTGCCCCACCCTCTCTTCTTGATTGAGATCCAGTTCCAGCATCACTTCCACCTCCAGCAGAGCCATCTTCTCTTTTTGCAACGGCTCCATCACCAGCACCGCCCGACCCCTTACCATCACCTGAGCCCTTGCCATTATCCTCTCTAGCTGATAGACTTCCTTCGCCAGCACCGCCCTTGCCCTTGTTATCTTTATCACCTGAATCTTTTACAGAATCTGGTTTAGTTGGATCAGGTTTATTATCGGAATCTTTTTTATCATCACCTTTATCATTATTTGGAGTATCTCGACGAGCATTTCTATCATTCATTGCTTCTCGAGTTTTAGGAGCTTGCGATATTAAACCCCTTCCAGCTTTAAGTGCCCCTCTTGTTCCTCTTTTTTGAATACCGCGAAGTGCCCAATTTAAGTTTCTTGCCATATCGCTTGGCTTGATAGACCAATTCGAGGCTATTTGTGCTCCACCCACTAGTTTAGAAGCAAAAGTTGTCATTTGATCCAAAAAGTTTAAAAATATAAACATCAATAATGCAGCCTTGGCGATTGTTTCAATTTTTTGCTGATTAAGTTCTTTTAAAATTGGTATCCCAAAACCTACTGCTTCAAAACCCGCAAGTGATCCAAATTTAGGGGCGAAGAAAATGCAATAAATACTGTTATTTGCTGACTCTCCTGAGCAATCTATTCTCTTTTCCTGAATAAAGCCATAATTATCAATAAATGATTGATCATTAATTTTTGTAGCTCCTTCATAGAAAGTATCGGCACCTTTTACTTCAACAGTTGAGCCTTCATATCTTGCACTTCCAACCAAAATTATATCAAAAACTGTTAAAAAAATTGAAATGTAAACAAACAAAATTATTGGCTGTAAAGAAAAACCAGCAAGCTGTTTCCACCAATTTGTGAAAATGCCCTTGGTCCTTTCAAACATTACCATGGTTATGGTTACAGGTGAAACGAACAATAAAATTATTACGCCACTCATTGAAATTAAAAATATATGCATTGCCCGAAGAGCAATTGATAATAAAATAAATCCGAAGATAAATGATGCAACGAACATAATAACTCCAAAGGCTCCCGTAAAAAATCCGGCAATCATCATTAAAATTAAATTTGGTACCGCAATATTTCCAGCATAACCCAAAGATCGAATTATTTTACAATCAAGAGTATCCCAAACTCTTAAATAATCTTTTCCGGGAGGATATTGGCGAACTTTAAAATCACGCACCGCCCTATCGGCTGATTCATAATTGTAACGCGGAAAGACACAGCCATCAACCTTTTCAAATGATGAGTCGAATAAATTTGGCGAAAATGTTATATCCGCCATCGATGTTGAAATACCCATCACCAAATTTGAAAAACCAATATGCCAACCATCCCCTAAAGCAAAAAACACCACCAAGGCAAGCTTCATCATAAATTGCATGACAGTTTTTTTCTCCAAATGTTGTTTGGGAACGGCGATTAAGGTTGAAATTCCTAACATCATAATAGCAAATGTTAGAGCTAACTTTATGAGTAATTGAAAATTATCCTGAATTTTAATGAAGAACGAATAGTTTTTAGGCATTATTTGACCAGCCTTAAAAGCAATATTACTTTCACCTCCACATCCAACCATTTCATCATAGGAAGCATCGCTACAAATATTTCTTCCTGCCCTGTTAGTAAAAATATTTTCTAAAGTTTCTTTAAAACATTGGATAAATGGAGCAGTAAAATTTCTGGTTGAAATAGGCAAAAGTCCAGCGTTATATTGATAAGAATTTTGACTATCACCTTTCATATCGTAACAAGCTTGAGCGATATAAGTCCCAGTCAATGATGAGCTTTTTGTAACTGGTGATAATGGCCTTTTCACGCAATGATTTAAATGCTGACAAAAATTTAATTTAACATCAGCAAATTCAGGATTGGAATCATAGGCATCTTTTTCAGTTCCACCAGCTAGAGGAACATTGTATGGGCAAAGCGAAAAAGACTTGGCACATAGATAATCTGCATTTGAAAGACCATTATAAATCTCAACATTAACAACGCCTAAATAACATTTCGAAGTGTTTTCACAAAATTTATATTCTTCTTTATTTTCAATGCACATTACATTTTGACTTCTTGCTAAACAACAATCATAAGCTTCTCGGCTTTGGGTTGAATCTGGATCAGATTTTGTTTTTCTTAAAAACCGATTGCAGGCAAAATTTGGAGCACTTTTTTCACCCGAGCCAGAAAAATAATATCGCTGACTATCTGAAGAATAACCTAAAATATTACTACGCTCTTCAGGGGTCCATGGATTTTTGCAAGCTCCTGATCCATTATCTTCATATTCCATTCCCCCAAAAATATATTCACGATAATACATATTGCTGATTCCCTTGATGTTACTCAGAGCTGGTTCTGACCCTCCCGTAAAAGCTAATTCTATTTTAGTTCCTACCGATAAACCTATCCTTTGATCTGAACCTCTTTCAATACGACAATTGGCAGGAACTAAACCTTTTTCTTTGGCAGATGACAATCCACCCAACTCTGAATCGGTTTTGTGAAGCCCTGGAGTAAAAAGATTTTCAATACATTTACGATATGGACCTTTTGATCTGAGCCATTTGGCGTCCCTTTTAGATTCTTCAGTTGCTGAAATTTCTTCTTCTTTTTGCCACGCGGTCCAACCACTTCCACAAACCTTGCTATCTTTAAAAAATTCTCGAGCAATGCCATAAATTATCGCCAAGGCTGCAACTGCTGTAGCTAAAGCAATCAAATATCCAGCCATAGCCCCACAACAAGGACCAATTGATGCGCAGGCAGCAACCTGGCTCCCTAAACTTGAAGCGCATTGAACACCTGCAGCAACGCATAAATTTGAAAGCAATATGCTGGTTACCAAGCTTCCCGGTCCAATCCCTGGGATGGCAGTTCCAGCAGAAAGAGACGCTGAAAGACCAGTTCCAGCACACGCTATAATTCCGGCTTGATTGATTACCAACAAAATTGCCGTATACAAAGCAATAAATGAAACACAATGAGGATTTCCTGGAACCGGAAAAAGTTCAAAATCTAAATCTCTATTGATAGGTATAAAAGCTGAAAATTTTAGATCACCAACCTCACAATAATTTTTTGAAGTATCAAAATTAACAGTATAACAAGGATTTTTAGCGCGCGTTAAACTTGGGTCATCGGGCATGTTGCATGCTGATGGATCATCTCTTATTCCGTCATAAGCTTGAGCATCACTAGGAACATATAATTCGCAAAAAATTATTACAAAACAAAGCAGGAATGCAACTATTTTGTTAAATAATTTTTTTCTAAACATCAAAAATATTTATAACTTGGTTAATATTGGTGTTGTTGGTTTTAATTGAGTTACGATTAACCACAAGATAAGAACTTACCTCAAGAATTGTTTTAACTTCACTCATATTGTTTTCTTGTAAAGTCTTTCCACTGCTAACTAAATCAAGAATATAATCACATAAATTGAGTTTAACAGCAATTTCAATCGAACCATTTAATTTAATAATCTCAGTTTGAACTCCAAGCTGAGCAAAATATTCATTGGCAATTTTTGGATATTTTGTGGCAATTCGTAAATGTGATTTTTCTTGCCATTTTTTTAAAATATTATCCTCATTATTTTCTTTACCTGCGATACTTAATCGACATTTGCCTATGAATAAATTTTTAACACTTAAAATTTGCGGTGATGCAAATTCCTTGATAACATCCAATCCACAAATTCCAAGGTCAGCTCCCCCAAATTTGACAAAAGTGGCAACATCAAAACTTCTAACCTTAACAACATCAAGAAAATCAAGGCTTGATGCAAAGGTTAATTTACGAGAATTTTCGTTAAAAAATTCTGGCTCAACCTCAAAATTAATTTTTTTAAAAAATGGTTTAAGCTCTTCTAAAATTCTTCCTTTGGGCAAAGCCAAAATAATTTTTTTCATATTTTTTATTTTTAAAAATCTTTAAAATATCTTAACAACAAACCATAAGAACTTTGCGTTTCTGTGGTTTGGTTTAAAAAACTAAGACGATTATAGCGATAGCCAATTTGTAAAGTAAGTTTATCGAAAAAATTATTTTTTTTGAATTGATAGCCAGCAGAAATTTCACTAAAATTTTGATTAAAACCCAAATCATTGTAGTTTCGATCTTTTAATCTAGTGTTTCCCAAAAGCAAATTCCATGATTGATCGATTTTAATTAATAAATTTGAACTTAAATAACTGCGAAGCTGATCAGAATTACCAAGGTAATTGTTGATTTTGGTATATTCAATTAAACCATCGAGAATGATTCTTTGCGAAAGCGGATATTGATAATTTATTGCATAAGCAATTCCTTTTTGATCAGCAACCTTACTGGGATTAACGCGGCTATTTCGACCATTAACATCAAGATTTAAATAAGAAAAATGATAAGATAATTTTTCATTTTTTTTAAAATCAAAATTAATGTCTGTTGAAAAATTATAAGATTTCAAAGCTCGCGAATCACCCGGTATAGCTGAAGATTTAGGATCGCTATGCTTGTTGGCGAATAAGGCATTGTCGAGAATTTTTTGATCATTGTAAAAAAAACTTAAACCAAAATTATATTGACCAGTTTTTTTAGCATTTCCCAACTGCAAAACATTGGCAATACCAATTTTTTCGGTTTGTTTATAGGTTTCGGCAAGACTATGAATTGATATGCCACGATCCCAACGCCAAGCTGTGCCAAAGCCAAGATTAAATTTTCCTAGAATTAAATTATTGCTTATTTTTTTTAATTTATTTTCGTAAAGATAACGCAAATTAATTTCTTCAGCAAATAAACCAAGATCTTTTAAAAAACGATCTCTTCCGTTGTGATTATTAGTTTGCCAAGGTCTGTTTAAATTCTTAACATCTTGTAGTTTTAAATAAGAATTAAGAGAAATTTTATTATTCAAGTGAATATTATTGAATAATTTAGCTTTAATTGCAGTTTCTTTAAATTCTTTATTGTGATTAGTTGAGCGATAATAGTCATCAAGATCTAACTCAGCAATAATTCTGTTATGCATAACCGGCTTAGGCTGAGAAAAAAAATCAGCATTTTCGTCACTAACAATATCCTTGTAAATTCCTAAATTACTGCCAAAACTAATATTATTATCATTAGAGGCATTTGTATTATCAACAAAAAACAAACAATACAACAAATTAACAACTATCAACATTGTCAAATGTTTGTTTTTAGTTATTTTATTTGCTTGGCAAAACACCGCATGAAGATTCATTAAAGTAGAAATTGAATTAATCTAAGTTTTTTAAAAAAATAATCCTATAAATTAATTTTAAAACTTAACTAAGCAAATTAATTTTTAAACTATAAGTAACATTTATTAATTTTTTAGGAATTTTAAATTAGAAATCTTAAACCCAAATCCGTCATTAGAATAGCGAAGCGCAGTATGAAGCTAATAAATCAGGGATTAGTTAGGAATCATCAAATATTCTAATGACCGATTTGGGTTAAATAAAGCTTCATTAAAAATTAAAAAAATAAATTTGATAATTGCATTGTTATAATTATCTCATAACTTATTACCCATCTTTTTCAAAGTATTTTTCTAAATAAAAAAATTAATCATCTCAATGACCCAAATCATATTTATTGCCAGCAGTTTTGCAATTGGCTTCTTTTTTGAGAGTGTCTTTGGCTTTGGAGGAGGAATAATTGCCTATTCGATCCTTAGTTTTTTTGTTGAAATAAAAACCGCAATCATTGCTGGCTTCTATGTTGGAACATTGTCATCGCTTTACATAGTAATTTCTAGTTATCAACATTTTGAAAAAAAAATTTTTTCAAAGTTAATGCTAATTTCCATAATTGGCAGTATAATTGGAGTAGCTTGTTTTATATATTTACCAGTAAAAATTCTTTCATTAATTTTTGGTTTTTTACTAATTTTTATTGCTTTAAAAAATCTTTTTTTTGAAAAAAAAACCGATTCCAACATAGAGCTAGAGCTTCAAAAAAAGAAATTAAATTTTTTGAAAATAAAATTAATTTTTATTGGCGGAATTGCTCAAGGAGCATTTGGAACTGGAGGTCCGTTTGTGGTTAACGCTTTGAAATATGATTTTGCCAATAAATCGTCTTTACGAACAACCATGGCAAGTTATTTTTTGTTTTGCAACATTTTACGCTCGCCTTTTTTATTTTATAAAGATGAGTTCTCAATAGATTTTTTTAAAGAGATCTGGTGGATAATTATTCCCGTTTTTATTGCAATTTTTCTTGGACATAAAGTTCATTTAAAAATTAAACCACAATATTTCAAAATCGGTATTGGTTTAATAACGCTAATCGCAGGAATAAAATTTTTATTCTATTAAAATTTTTAACTTGTTTTTAAAATAAACAAGAATTAAAATTTTCTTATGCAAATATTTACTTTTTCTTCAAACGCATTTTTATTTTTTTGTCTTTTAACTCTTCAACTCCTTTGTTTGAAAGATTCTAACACAAAATTTAGCTTTGAAAAAAACACTTCATTTCATCAAAAAAATCACCAAAATTCTTCAAATTCCAACACCGAACCATACAACAATTTGCAAATTACTGAAGAAAAAAACGATAGCGAAAACAATAATGATAATTTCGAAAAACTTAAGCTAGCCTTGGCTAACAACATCTTAAAAAAATTTATAAAATTAAAAGAAAAATTTTCTAACAATCTACCAAATGATGCTACGCTCACAACACTAGCAGTTCCAACTAGTCCCCCTAATTTTTGCTAATTTCAATATCATCACCACAAATTTTTTAAAAAATCTGAAATTATAAAAAAAATGAACAAAATAATACAAAATTTAAAATATGATTTACCAGCCAGCATTGTGGTCTTTCTGGTTGCTTTACCATTATGTCTTGGCATTGCCATGGCATCAGGTGCACCATTATTTTCTGGAATTATTGCTGGTGTAGTTGGTGGAATTGTTGTTGGCATAGCTAGCGGATCAAATCTTGGGGTGAGCGGTCCAGCTGCTGGTTTAGCAGTGATAGTGCTTAATGGCATTGAACAACTTGGATCTTTTAATAATTTTTTAGTTGCAACATCATTGGCTGGAATCCTGCAAATTATAATGGGTTTAATTGGCTTAGGTTCAATTGCTTATTATTTTCCATCTTCAATAATTAAAGGAATGTTATGCGGAATTGGCGTTATAATTTGCTTAAAACAAATCCCCCATGCGTTGGGATATGATGTCAATTTTGCTAATGATTTTAATGAATTATTTCACCAAAATCCAATCATCACATTACAAGAAACTCTTAACAGCCTTACTCCCAATGCCATAATAATTTCAATAATTTCTCTTGCGGTAATAATTTTCTGGGACAAATTTATTACCAATAAATTTCGTCAACTTAAAGCCATACCCTCACCTCTTTTGGTTATTTTAATTGGCATTATTTTAAGTAATTTTCTAGAAATTAAAGACCATCAGATCGTACAAATACCAATTTCTCAAAATGCTCAAGAGCTTATGGAACAATTGACTTTACCTAATTTTGAAATTTTAAGCAATCCTCAAATTTATAGCGTCGCATTAGTTATTGCCATAATTGCCAGTATTGAAACCTTGCTGTGCGTTGAAGCTACTGACAAACTTGATCCCAAAAAAAATATCACTCCAACCAATCGCGAGTTAAAAGCTCAGGGTTTAGGAAATTTAGTTTCTGGATTGATTGGGGGATTACCGGTTACTCAAGTAATTGTTCGCTCATCGGCTAATATTTCTTTTAATGCCAAAACAAAATTATCAGCAATTTTGCACGGCTTTTTTTTATTGATTTGCGTAGTAGCAATACCAAATTTCTTAAACATGATTCCACTTGCTAGCCTTGCTTGCGTTTTACTGGTTGTTGGTTATAAACTTATCAACCCAAAGTTAATTTATAAAACTTATCACTTAGGTTATGAACAATTTATTCCATTTATTTTAACAATAAGTTGTATTGTTATTTTTGATTTATTGAAAGGGGTGATAATTGGAATGGTTATTGCTTTGGGCTTTATTTTAATGCATAATTTCCGTAATGCATTTGATAAAATTAGTGATCATGAAAATAAAAAACACGATCATATCATTAAATTAGCCCAAGAAGTATCTTTTCTTAACAAAGGAGCAATTTTAAAAATCTTAAACGAAATGCCCGATAACTCTACTGTAATAATAGATGCTAGCAGTTCGAAAGTTATTGATTATGATGTTTATGAAGTAATTAACGATTTTAGAATAAATGCCAAATCACGTAACATTAACTTACAACTAAAAGGAATAAACTTTAACAAAATATAAAACTTATGACAACTCTTACTAAAGAAATGCGGGATTTATTAACGCCTAATAAGGCATTACAAATACTAAAAGATGGCAATGAACGCTTCGTTAACAACCTTAAAATCAATCGTAATTTGTTAAATCAAATAAACGAAACTTCCGATGGCCAATATCCCTTCGCTTTCATCTTGAGCTGTATTGATTCACGAACCTCTGCTGAATTAATTTTTGACCAAGGTTTAGGCGATATTTTTTCATGCCGAATTGCTGGTAATATTTTAAACGAAGATATTTTGGGAAGCATGGAATTTGCCTGCGCAGTTTCTGGTGCAAAACTAGTAATGGTTTTAGGGCATAGCGAATGCGGGGCAATCAAGGGAGCATGTGATCATGTTGAAATGGGCAACTTAACTAAACTATTAAAAAAAATTCAGCCAGCAGTTAAAATTGTTAATAAAAATTTAAAAAATAATCATCCCCGTAATCAAAAATTCCAAAACCTCACCGATCAAGTTTCTGAGCAAAATGTTTTAGAGGTTATGAAAAAAATCCCTAAAAAAAGTAAGATTATTCGTAAACTTTTAAAAGAAAAAAAGATCGCTTTGGTTGGCGGAATGTATAATATCAGCAGTGGCATAGTTGAATTTTATTAAAAACAATCACAATTAAATTTTAAAAAATAATTGCAAATTTTAATAGAGACGAAAAAATCAACTTAGCTAAACAAATCAAACTCTGCAGCCAGAATTAGCTTGAAATTATTTAACTCTTGCAAATACATATGGTTTTTTTAAAATTGTACAAACTTTAATAAAGTTAATAAAATTAAAAGCAAAATAATTTTAAAAAATTATTTGTTAATTTTTTTGTTAACAATCTTGCAAACTAGTTATCAATTAACAATTTTAAATAAATTCGATTATGCGTTATTTAGCCCTTACCAAAACTGACCGCGAAGAAATGTTAAAAGCCATTGGCGTTAAAACAGTTGATGATCTTTATGACGCAGTTCCAAATCAATTTTTATTAAAAAACCCAATCACAAAATTGCCTAATCATCAAGGTGAAATTGAGGTTGAAAATATCATGAAAAATTTCGCCAAAAAAAATCGCTCAGCTACTGAGGGTTCATTTTTTCTTGGGGCTGGTTGCTATAAACATCATATTCCAGCTACCGTTGATCACTTAATTCAAAGATCAGAATTTCTAACTTCTTACACCCCTTATCAGCCCGAAATTTCACAAGGAACATTGGCCGTAATTTTTCAATTTCAATCAATCATTTCTTTGCTTACTGGCATGCAAGTTGCCAATGCTTCGATGTATGATGGCGCTACTTCGCTAGCCGAATCTTGCTTGATGAGTTTACGATTAAAAAACACTCGCAAAAACATTGCCATTCACGGCAATATTCACCCTGATTATTTAGAGGTTTGCAAAACATTTTTAGATTTAAACCAAGCCAAATTGGTTGAAAATATTGATGAAAATTGCAGTGCTGTTGTTGTTCAATATCCTGATTTTTACGGCAATATTATTGATCTTAACGAGGTTAGAAAAAAATGCGATGGCGTTGGTGCCTTAATGATTGTGGTCGTCAATGAAATTTTAGCGCTAGGTTTGCTTGAAGCACCTAATCAAGCTGATATCGTTGTTGGCGAGGCTTCTTCACTTGGTGTTGGTTTAAATTTCGGTGGGCCACTCTTAGGTTTTTTTGCCTGCAAAAAAGAATTTGTCCGCCAGATGCCGGGAAGAATTTGCGGTGCCACGACTGACGCCGATGGCAAGCATGGATATGTTTTAACACTTAATGCTCGTGAACAACATATTCGCCGTGATAAAGCCACCTCAAACATCTGCTCAAACCAAGGTTTATGCGCTACCGCTTTTACCATTCACACTTCACTTTTAGGTGAAATTGGTTATAAAAAACTTGCCCAAATTAATCATCATCGTGCAGTTTTTGCTTACGACGAACTCAGCAAGGTCAAGGGTTTAAAAGTTTTAAACGAAAATTTCTTCAACGAATTTACTATCGAGTTTGAAAAAAATGCCCAAGAAATTAATCAAAAACTTTTGACGAAAAATATCATTGGCGGATACTGCGTTGATAAAAAAATGATCCTTGCCTTCAGCGAATTAACTAGCGAAGACGAAATCAAAAATTTAGCAAAAAATTTGGGCGAGATTTTGAATTAAGATTTTGTTATGTTCAAAATTCCCGATAGTTATGGCAATATTGCAAAGCCATTGAAGCTAGACCCTGAAGAAAAGATAAATAAAATCATCAATAATGATGCACCTCAAGCCAAACAACAAAATGAAGATGATAAAATTCTTGATTTAATTTGAACCCAAAAAAATACTTGAAAACCGCAAGCCTAAATCAACTTCCCCCTCAAGAGCATGCTCCCCTATATTATATTTATACGGCACCAAGTTTTGGGCTGTAAGCTCCACCTGAAAGCGGACGTAGCTTACAGCTCCAGTGCTTTACAAGATCCAAAAATTAATGCTAGGGGTGTAAGCCCTGAAAGCGGGGGAGCTTAGAATCACTTGTCTTGCGAAAGTTTTCTAAAATATTTTTTAATTAAAATTATCTAAAAAAATACTTGAGATAGTAATAAAGTGGGCAAAGATTAATCAAAAAAAATTACTGAATAATTGGATTAGAATTAGTAAAGCTGGACAAAATATACCAAAATTAAACCACCAACTTTTTTTATAAAAATGTTAGAAATTATCAAAGCCAAATACCATATTGATTACAAAATCAAAATGATTTTCAACAACCAAATTCAAGGTGTTGTTGATTTAAAGGATATAATTTTCAATGATCATCGTAAAATTTTTAGTGAATTATAATACCAAATCCCATCTTTAAAAGAACAAAAAAATTAAAATTCTAACTTCATCTTTTTGGCTAAAAATCTTCAAAAAGCTTCATCTGTATGAACATACAGCTCCATTTTTTAAAGATTTTTATCTCAAAAATATTTTGTTATAATTTTTTTTAAAGATGGGAATTGGTATTATAAGTCCAAACGAAAATGAACCGGGGGGGAGATGAGCAAGTTCTTTATCTTTGGAAGGATTAAGAAGGCTAAGTAATGCAAACATTGCCGAAGATATACCCCCCAGCTATTGAAAAAGTTTTGAGTGATGTGTGACAGCTTTCAATTTTGGCCATTTTATCATTAATTTTTTTTAAAAAAATTTCTGGACCATCTTCATCTAATGCCATACAAATAAAAATATTATTTCTGATTTCGTTTTTATTTTTGTCTATCAGGCCATAATAAGATATTTTCTGGGTTACGATATCAACTTGTGAATTAAAAATAGTATTTCTAATTAATTCTTCGACATTATTTTCAAAATTACTAGTTGTCTTTGGTTGTGTAAAATATATAAAAAAATTAAATTAATAATTTTTTCAACCTAGCCAAGATAATTATAAAAGTCAAAAGCTTTTTATAATTATTATAAATATCAAAAATAACTATTGAAATATCATAGATAATATAAATTTGTTTAAAAAAACTAACGGATCTTTAAAATTTTATGAAGTTGTAGTGAAATGTGGTAGCCAAATTGATTAGCTATTGCAAGGGTTTTTTGAAGATTTTGCTGATTTTTTTCTTGATCATATTCATCTATTGGTTGAACAAAAACCGGAATTTGATATTGGCTTTGCCCAACCTCGCTAACTTCAGAATATCTTGGATCATTCGCAGAAATTAAAAATTTAAAAGCATTAATTCTTGGTAATAAATCTTGGCGAATTGGATAATATTTAACTGTAAAATTTTTGCTAAGATTTTTAGAGATATTTTTTTGGGAATTTTTAGGAGAACAAATAATTTTCACAGCTTTAGGGAGTTTGCGATAGATTGTGCCATTGGTTTCAATTTGCACTAAAAATTTTCTTTTGATTAATTCGCCAGATAGTTTTTCGATTGGCTGAAGCATTGGTTCACCTCCAGTAATAACAACTAATTTTCTGACTATTTCTTGGTTATTATTAACAGCAAGTAACAAAGTTTCTTCAACTATATTTTTTAAAGTTAATTGTTGTGCTGAGTCAAATTCAGTATCACAAAAACTGCATTGCAAATTACAACCACCTAAACGGATGAAAACTGCAGGTTGACCAGCATATGGTCCTTCGCCTTGTATTGTTGCAAAAATTTCTTGAACATTTAAAAAATCTCCTGAATGATTTTGCGGTTTTGTAATTTTATTTTTGCCAAACATAAAAATGTCGTTTAAAAGAATAGTTATTTTAGTTTTGAAATTAATAAAATCAATGGTTTATTTAAGTTTTTTATGAGTAATTTTTTTAAAATAATCAAAAATTTTTTGTTTAGCAAATTAGCTATAGCAATAATTTGCTTAGCTTTAGGGATTGGATTAAATAAATTTATAAATTTTCTTAATAATCAAAATAGTGCTACAAAATCAACCTTTAAAAATTTTTCAATATGGCTTAAGTCAAGGAAAAACCAAGTTGAAAATTCTAAAATATTTAGTTTTGATGGTGAAAAATTTGTTTTAAATATTAAAAAATCTTTTACAAATTCGTTTAATAAATCAGTTGATAAAATTGATAAAAATGAAAATGTTGCTGATAAAAATGCTTACAAAATTGATGAAAAAATTAACAAAGCAGATCAATCTAATCAAACTAAAACCCAAGAAATAAAGGCTTCTAGAGTTAATAAATATCAAGATCATCAATTCTATACTTATGAGTTAGTTTTAACGGGTTATGCTTATGAAGATGTAATAATTGCCATAAGCGATAATAAACTATCTTTTACTAATTCATTATCAAAAAGATCGGCAATGACAATTAACGGTAAGCAATATTTTGAAAAATCATTATCAGATCAGTCTAATCAGGGTTTTAACTATGTATTTGAATTAGAAGATTACGATCATAAAATTGACCCAGAAATCACTTACAAAGA
This sequence comes from Alphaproteobacteria bacterium, assembly GCA_046081665.1. Lineage (GTDB taxonomy): Bacteria > Pseudomonadota > Alphaproteobacteria > Rickettsiales > UBA1997 > CAILUF01. Next base: position 18,778 of record JBJTWJ010000154.1, read on the forward strand.
TAATATTATTTTTGTTAAATTTTATTTAAAAAAATAATTATACCAAATCAATCTTTAAATAAAATTATAATAAAATACTATATTTTTGTCGTACTGAAGCAGGGAAGTTTATTTCTTTTCGCGTGCTAAAGCAATGTTCGCGTTTTTTGGAGATTAAAATCTTTAAAAAATGATGCTTTATATTTATAAAGCTAAAAAACCCGTCGTTGCTGTAAGCGCGACCAAGAAACCCGTCGTTGCTGTAAGCGCGACCAAGAAACCCGTCGTTGCTGTAAGCACGACTAAAAAAAACTTCGTTGCTGTAAGCACGACCAAGAAACCCGTCGTTGC
>JBJTWJ010000155.1:0-3939 GCA_046081665.1 Alphaproteobacteria bacterium
TAATTAATTTAAGTTTTAACTTAAAAAATTTTTTTTTAAAAATAAATAATATTATATTTGCTTTTTTGATGTATGCTGTAATAATTGGGGTTATAGCGATATTTTTTAAGTTTCAATTAAAAAAAACTCAGAGATTTGTTAGGAATTTTAAAAATAAATTGCCAATAAAAATTGCTGATAAAATAAATGTTAGTTTTTTTAAAGAACAAAATAAATATTCTGATTTAGTTAGTAAATATTGTTAAAATATTTTAATTTAGTTTTGTTTTTTTAAGATGATTAATGTTGAAAAAAAATATGTTATTGGTTGCAGTTCTTTGGATAGTTATCTGGTGTTTTGTTTATATGAAAATCATGAAATTAAGCTAATCAGCACTAATTTTGTTGATCATGAAAATTTTCAATTTTTTTTCAAAAAAAAATTGATTGATTTTCTTGAGTATATCAAAATAGATTTTTCACAAATTGAAAATTTTGTTATTGCTAATAAAACCTTTGGCAAATTTTTAACTTGTTTGCAAGATTACTCTTTGCGATTTCCCTGTGGTTTTAAATTTTTTTTAAATAACTTTCCTAAGCAAATTCTTAAAAACATTTACATAAAGGAATTTATTGAAACATCTGTTTACCAATATTATTGGCAAAAAAGTAAGTCAATTAAAAAAGGTTATATAATTGAAGAGTTAAATAAAAAAATTTTGTTCACTAAAACAGATTTTGCCTTAATTGCAGGGATTTATGGGGTAAGCAAAGAAAATGATTTGGCAATTTTTTATTTAAATAAAGAATATCAAGAAAACTCAGTGGTTTTAGCAAGTGTTGTTGGAAATCAAAATAAAATTTATAAAGAAATAAATTTTCCTAATTCTTTACATTATTTAAAAGAAAGTTTTAATTATTATTTTAATGAAAATTATCAAGATTTTAAAATAGGTAAAAACAATCAGCAATTTAATGAAAAAATTTGCCAAACTCTAGTCAATGACTTGATTTTTATTGGCGAAGATGGATCGTTTTTACTAAATTTTCAATATTTAAAATTGGCTGATAAAAAATATTCTTTCACCAAAAAATTCAAAAAATTTTTAAAGCAAAAGATTTTTTTAAAAAATCAACCAGACTGCAATGAAATCAATATTTTCATGGCATCTCTTGATGAGGTTTTTAAAAGAATTATTATTAAAATGCTTAAGAATTTGCAAAAAATTTCTTCGTTAAATAATTTAGTTGTTTTAGGTTGTGATATAATTAATCAAGAGATGTTGGAATATATTCGAAATCAAAATATTTTCAAGGAAGTTCATTTTCAACCGTATTTTAGAGAAGTTTTAAAGGCTATTGGTTGTTCATTAATTTACAATTATCAACAAGATAAAAAAATTAACAAAGTTGATATCTCTAAAACAATTAATCTTAATTGCCCAAATAGCTTTAACTCTAATCAAATAAAAGATAAGCTTGAAAATATGCAGGCAAAATATTTGAGCGTTTTTGATGATGAATTCGCCAATATTATATTTGAAAATTTACGAAATAATAAAATCATTTTATGGTTTAATTATAACGAAATTAGTGATTATTCCCTTGGTAATAAAGGGTTAATAGCCTGCCTTAATCAAAAAAACATTGAACGTTTAAAGTTGTTAGAAATAAAAAACAATTCACTAATTTTGTTAAAAAATAATTTATTAAATTTTTATTCAGCTGATAAAGAAATTAATTTTAAAAAAGTTACAGATAACCAAGATCAACTTAGAGAGTTATTTAAATTTGAAATATCGCCAAACAATCTATTTCATAGAGTTTTGCAAAAATATCATATTGAGGATAGATCTTGTTTTTTAATTAATTCTACAGTTGAGTCCTTAAGCCATTTTTCTAATCATAAAAATTATGATCAAATAGCTGATTATTATCATTTTTTTAACAATAACGATATTGATGTTTTGGTTGTTGAAAATTTTATTTTATTTAAAGAAGATCAGTTTTAAAGTTTAATTAAATTATAATAACATCAAACAATGTTAAATGAAAAAAAAGCTTAGTGAACAAGGTCATAAAATTAGCAGAAAGAAAATTTCACTAACCTCTAAGATTACCTTGTCTTTGTTGATTTTGATGGGGATTTCTCTATTTTATTTTGTGGTTTTGGTTTCAACTAAACCAAAATCAATTCCTTTCGTTACAACCAAAGTTGAGCAGGTTTTGAAGGATAATTTTGGCGATGATGTTAAAGTTGAAAAAACTTTTTTTAGTTTCACACGTTATGCAACTCTTAAGTTTGTTGGGATTAATATCAGTTTATTTTATGAAACATTTGATAAACAAACTGTTCAAAAACAAGTTTTGATATTACCTAAAATTGAAACCGAATTTTCAATTTTTAATTTACTAACTTTAAAATTTCAGCCCAAAAAAATCCGCATTATTGATCCCAATATAACCATAAATCTTTCAGGGATAATCAACAACCAAGATCAAGGTCAAGAGCAGTTTCAGTCAGACTTTGGTGAGTTATCGGCAATTACTCATTTTTTACATCAGATGCGCAAAGGCGATATCGTCATTGAGCACTTTGAAATTCAAAATGCAATTCTCAATATCAAAGACGATAATTTAGCCAATAAAATTTTGATAAAACAGGCTAAAATTAAAGCAGATGCTCGAGATCGTGATTTAACTATTGATTCACAAAGTATTGTTACTTTAAATAATGATAATCAAGAGATTGCGATTAATAGTGAATGTATTTTTTTTAAGGATTCTCGATTGCATTGCGATGCTCATGTTAAGAATTTGATTCCTTCAGCATTGTCAGAATTTCATAGTAAATTAAGCGATTTAGATAAAATTGATACCAAATTAGATGGAGATTTTAAATTCAAAGTTGTCCATAAAAAATTAAAAAATTTTGAGTTTAATCTTCGAGCTAATAACGGTTCTTTTGTGTTACCTGAGTTTTTTAGTAAAAAATTTGATATTCAAAACTTTCATTTAAGGGGAGATTATGATCATGAAATTGCTTTTTTAAATTTTAGTGAAATTGAAGGAGATATTGTTAGTGATTTAAATAAAGATAATGGCTATGGTAATCCGCATCTATCGATGTCCTTAATGATTTCAAATCTTAAAGGGCAAAATAAAAAAATGGATTTTTATATTCGTATGCAAAATGTTTTGCAACAAGAGTTGAAAAACTTTTGGCCAATAACCCTAGATCAAAATAACATTCGTAACTGGGTTAATGAAAATTTAAGCAATGGTTTGATCAAAAATGCTTTCGCTAAATTTTCACTGTTAGTTGGGCAAAATAATGTTTTGCAAGACATCAATGCTGAAGCAATTTTCAGTGATATGAATCTGGTTTATGATCAATATTTTCCTGCAGTAACTAACATTAATGGCATAGCTCGGTTTTCTAAAGATGATATGGAGATAAAAATTAATTCCGGTGAAATTTTGCAAAGTAAGGTTTTTGACTCAACAGTAGCTATAAATAATTTTAATTCTTCGCCGTTATTTTTGAAAATCGATGGCAATCTTGAAGGCAATAGTTCCGATGGTTTGAAGCATATCGATTATAATTCACAACAATTGACATCGCAAATTGAAAAATACCTTAATGGAAAAGCATTATCGCAATTTAATTTAACCATTCCATTGACAAAAGAAATTTCTTTTGAAGATGTTGAGATTAATGTTAATTCAAAAATCGATCAACTTAAAAATGATTATGTAAATGGCAATATTGTAGTTAGTGCAAGAAAATCAATGCAAAGCAATGTTTTTGTTAATGAAATTGATTTGACCAATGCTCAAGTTAATTTAGATGACTTTGATTTAACAAAAAACAACAATATTGATTCAAAGTTAAGTTTTAATTTAGTTATTGGTGAAAATAACTTAATTTTGTTTAGAAATATTGATTTTTATAAAAAT
>JBJTWJ010000156.1:0-12712 GCA_046081665.1 Alphaproteobacteria bacterium
AAAAAAACCCGTCGTTGCCCAAAGGCACGACCAAAAAACCCGTCGTTGCCCAAAGGCACGACCAAAAAACCCGTCGTTGCCTAAAGGTACGACTGGCAAGTTTATATTGTAGGAATTTTTTTAGATAAAAAATTATTCAAATTTTTATTTTCCACTTTTTTGCTAAATATTTTTCAATATCTTGGCGTTCATCAGTTTTTAAGGCTCGCGAATAAATAATAATTTCACCAATATCGCCATTCCAGGGATTAGAAGGAGCAGAGCCTTGCCATGTTGCACCTAAAAGAATCGAAGTAACATTAAAATTTCCAGCTGACGTAGCTGTCGCAGTTGCAACGCCATTATAATAATTGATATTTACTGACCCGTTAAAAATTCCACAAGACATAAAAAGCACATTGTTACCGGGGTGAGTAGTTGCAGCACCCCAGCCACCACGTTGTGGATACATAATATTATCATACTCAAGAAAAGCTCTAAAGTGAGCTACGCTAGTATTATCAAATGTTGCACTTGGAGATAGAGTTGTAAAAGGTGAAGCATAAATATTATAACCTCTTCGTAAAGATACGATAAAATAAGTTACTTGGTTGCCAGAAATTTGGATTGTATCGCTTCGTAAATAATCATCTGCTCCATCAAATCTAACTGCTGGAAGACCATTTAATGAGCTTTCAATATAGCGGGGTTGAAATGAAGCTCCAAGAGCTACAGCATTTGCCTTATTGGTTGTTAGAGGATTGATGTCATACCAAGTTGTGATACTGGCTTGATCTTGCTGTTCTGTGTCAATAAAACTAGAATCAAGAACTGATTCATACCAAACGACCAAATTGGGTATGGCTGGAACCGGTGAATTGCGAGTTATATTTTGAGCGGATTGTAAGTTAAATTTTTTGATCAATCTGCTCGATTGAGTAACTCCAGCAACTAAAATGCCAATTATTAAAATTACAATTGAAAGCTCTATAAGTGAAAAAGCTTTATTATTTATAATTTTCTTCTGGTTACTTTTATTCATTGTTATTTACTTCTGACCATTTTAAATTGTTCTAAAAGTTATTAATTTTTAAATAATAAATTATTAATTTGATTTAGTTACACTGATTTATTTACACGATCACGATAAGACTTAGGTTGCGACATTGATTTTAGTTGACCACATGCTGCTAAAACATCTTGTCCGCGAGTTTTCCTTATTGGTGAAATTAGATCATGTTTTTTTAAAATGTCTTGAAATTTGTTAATGACCGTTTCATCGCTAGAAAAATAACCGCATCCTTGCCATGGGTTAAATGGAATTAGGTTTATTTTTACATTAAGATTATATTTCTTAATAAAATTTATCAATTCTAGTGCATTTTTCTCTTGATCATTAACATTTTTTAACATAACATATTCAAAAGTAATTTTTTGGCGAGGATTTTCGCGATTATAAATTTTGCAAGCAGAAAAAAGTTCGTGAAGCGGATATTTTTTATTTATTGCCATAATGCTGGTACGAAGCTCATCATTAGTTCCATGCAGAGATATTGCTAGATTAGTTTTAAGCTCTTTAGAGCATCTTAAAATTTCTGGAACCAAACCCGAAGTAGAAATGGTGATTTTTTTTAGTGAAAAATTTAAACCTTCAGGATCACTAAGAATTTTAATTGCCTGTGCTACATTTTCGTAATTAAAAAAGGGTTCACCCATTCCCATAAATACGATGTGCGTAATTGAATTAAATTGATCTGATGAAGTTGAAAGTGATGATTTTGTTGTTGGCCAATCATTAATTAAATCTTTGGCTACAAGAATCTGGCTTACGATTTCATGAGATTCTAGGTTTCTAACCAAGGTCTGCGTGCCAGTATGGCAAAATTTGCAAGACAAGGTGCAACCAATTTGTGAAGATATACAAAGAGTTCCGCGGTTTTTTTCTGGAATAAAAACTGCTTCGACTTCTTGGTTATCACTAAATTTTATTAAAAATTTATGAGTACCATCAAAAGATATTAGATCCTTTGTAATTTCTGGACGATCTAAAGAAAAATTTTCTTCAAGATTTTCTCGAGATTGTTTGGAAATGTTAGTCATGTCGTGAAAATTTTTTACGCCATGATGATAAATCCAGCTCCATATTTGATTAGCTCGAAAGGGTTTTTCATTGAGGCAGACAATTTCGTTAACAAAAGTTTTTTTGTCAAAATGTGTCAAATTATTTTTATTTTTTGTAAACATGATTAAAAAACTTAATTTTATATAATTTTGAATAATTCTATTAGACGAACCATAACCTTAATTTTTAACTAAAACTTTAAAACATATGAAACAAAAAGTAGTAACAATCTCTGCTCAAATTTCCGCTGAATTGGAAAAAGCTCTCAACATGGTTTGCGATCTTGAAGAAAGATCAAAAAGCTATTTAATCAAAAAAGCTTTGGAGAAATATCTTCAAAATAGATTACATGAAGCTGGAATCTCAACTGAGTTTTTGAAAGTTTCTTCTAAATCTTCTGATGAAGGCCTAGTTAAGAAAAAGAAAAAATAAATTTCTTCTTTCATGGTTTTTAAAAACCCCGTTTTCTTATTAGAAAGCGGGGTTTTTTATTGGTTTTCTTTATAATTTTTTTATTAATAATTTACTTAGTTACTTAAAATAAATTTTAACAAAAAAAATTATTTATTTTTAAATATTAATAGCACTTCTTTGAATTAAAAAGATTTTCTCAGCAGATTTTTTTACTAACTCATACATTTCACTGAGCTGTTTAAAACTCATTGAGCCTGCTTCGCCAGTGCCTTGAACCTCGATTAAATCAAAATTTTTGTTCATTACAAAATTACAATCAACTTCACATTTACTATCTTCGCTATAATCAAGATCGACCAGAATTTGGTTGTTAAATTTTCCGCAAGACACTGCACAAATTTCATTTTTGATTGGGTTGTAATCAATTTTTTTTTCATTAAGTAATTTTTTTACAGCAAAGTTTAAAGCTACAAATCCACCGTTGATTGAAGCGCAACGCGTTGAACCATCTGCCTGCAAAACATCGCAGTCGATGGTAATTTGTCTTTCACCTAAAAGCTTCAAATCAATTGAATAGCGTAAGGCTCGCGAAATTAAACGTTGAATTTCAATATTTCGGCCATTTGGTTTCAAAGGATCGTTATCAATTCTTTGCTGAGTTGAGCGAGCTAACATGTTGTATTTGGCGGTGATCCAGCCTTGACCTTTGTTACGTAAAAATGCTGGAACCTTTTCTTCAACAGAAGCGGTGCAAATAATTTGAGTATCACCACAGGTAACTAAACAAGATCCTTCAGCAAAGCTGTTGATATTGGTTTTAAGGGTTATTGGGCGAATTTCATCAAGAGCTCTTTTTGATGGACGAATTGACATAAGTTATTTTTGATAAGTTAATTATTATCCGATATTTAAGTTTAGAGTTTTTTGTGAATTTAATCTTTCAGCGGTAATTTTCTGAAAAAGTGAATTACTATTTGATGTTTTAGAATTTAATGCTGACATTAGATCGTTAATTTTAATATCTGGATCATTTAACTCTTTGGTATGTTTAATAAGGTTCATTGCAAAATAACTAACAATATTTAACTGTTCATTTTTACCATCAAAATCTAATAAAAGCAAATTAGAATCAATGGTACCGAATTTGTTACGATTTTCTTGCTGTTTTTTTTCAACTAATTTAAGGTTTTTTTCGGCAATTTTTTCAGCATCTAAGTGATTTTTATTTTCAACAAAATCAATGCCAAGCACGCTTTCTTTATCTTCAATAACCTCAATTTTACCAGTGTTTAAAACTTGTTGCAAAGCAGTATTGGTTGATTGTGAATATAGCATCGAAAATAAATCATGTTTAACGGCGAAATTAAGATCTTTTTTAAGTCTGTCGTGTTGATGATCAAGTTGTTCTTTAATTTGTGATTCTAGTTCTCTGGGATTTTGCTGTGAAATTTGTTGAAGTTGAAATTGTTTTTGGGGATCTTTTTCATCAATCAACAAATCATTGGCAATTTTAATTGAAAGCTCTGCAACTTGTTGAATATTTGTTGGGTTATTTACTGAAGATATTTTATCAAGCGTTGATTGGTGATATTGTTGATAGATATCAAGTAATTTGGGATCTTGAGAAATTATTTCTGCAATTTTATTGGCAGATTTTTCAAGGGCAGGACTTATTTCTTTAATTAACTCTTTAGCAATTTTAATATCTTTTAAAATATTTTCTTTAAATTCTTTATAAATTTGTAAAATTTTTTGATTTTTATTTTCTGCTTTGTCAGGCTTATTGCCAGAAGAGCTAGCATTTTTATTGCCTTGCGATTTAGAACTAGCTTTGCCTTGTTGTTGGATATTTAATGATCTAATAAATTCCAAGATAAACAGTTTTGCTTTCTCTTGATTGGTAAATGAAGCTATGGCATTGCTTGGAGCAAATTTGAGCATTACCTCATCAAGCAAGTCTTTTTGATAATTTTGTGGAACTCCAAAATCAGTAATCATTGTTTGGAATATTAATTTATTTTCCTTTTGAATATCTGCGGTCATAAAAAAGTAACAAATAAAGTTATTAATAAAAATTCAAAAAAAATAGAAATTAACTATTAATGTTAAAATTCTAAAAGTCAATTGAATTGATCACAAATCTTGATTTAAGTATCTTGCAAGAAACTTTTTAAGAGTTTAGCTCTTTTTGGATGTTGCAGTTTTTTCAAGGCTTTAGCTTCAATTTGGCGAATTCTTTCGCGAGTAACTGAAAATTGTTTACCAACTTCTTCCAAGGTATGATCGGTAACCATACCAATTCCAAAACGCATTCTTAAAACTCGCTCTTCACGGGGAGTTAGTGATGAAAGCATTTGAGCGGTAAGCTCTTTAAGCTTAGAATGGGACGCAACATCAAAAGGAAGAACTGCACTTTTATCTTCAATGAAATCTCCTAAAACGCTTTCCTCATCATCACCTGAAATCGGTGATTCTAAGCTTACCGGATCTTTTGAAGTGCGTAAAACTTTACGGACCTTATCAACTGGCATTAACAAACGATCGGCAATTTCTTGGGCATCAGGTGCACGATTTAATTCTTGAGTAAGTTGACGAGAAGTTTTAACAATTTTGTTGATTGTTTCAACCATATGGATTGGGATCCTGATGGTTCGAGATTGATCGGCAATAGCTCTGGTTATGGCTTGGCGAATCCACCATGTAGCATAAGTTGAAAATTTATAACCACGGCGATATTCGAATTTATCAACGGCTCGCATCAAGCCAATATTACCCTCTTGAATTAAATCTAAAAATTGTAGTCCACGATTAGTATATTTTTTGGCAATCGAAACAACTAGTCTAAGATTGGCTTCAATCATTTCTTTTTTAGCTTTGAGCTCTTCTTCTTGGCTAGCTCGAAGCTCATTAATCATGGCTTTGAAATCAGTAATTCCCAAACCCATGATTTTGCTAAATTTGGTTATTCGAGCACTAACTTCATTAATTTTATCTTGATAGGTTGATAAAAAATTTTGCCATTTTTTGTCTTTTAATTCGGAAACTTTTTTCAACCATTTGTTGATATCATCGCAACCATGATATTGTTTTAGAAATTCACTTTTATCAATCTTGCAATCTTGTGCAGTTCTTAATATTTCAATTTCAAGGCTGACTAATTTTTGTTGAGCCTCATAAAGTTGATCTACAAGATCTTTGATCAAGCTATCGTTAAAACTGACTTCATTTGCGAGTTTTTCGAAATCATTTTTAAGCTTGACAATGTCTTTGTCTGACTTGATTTGCTCACCAGTTTTACTTTCGGCCTTATCAATAATTTTTTGGCAAATAGTGGCAATTTTTTGGAAGAGATCAAGCATTTTTGGCATTAAAATTCTCTCCATTGATACAAAGGAAACAACGCTCTCATCAATCTCTTCGAGTTCTTCGTCTTCAAAAAGTGAATCTTCGTTAATTTCAACAATGTCACTCTGATCTTCTTCAATCATAGTTGCAACATCATCAACATTAGAAGGAGTTTCATTAGAGTTTTGTTGTTCACTGTTTTTGATTAATTCTTCAAGTTCAGAATTATAAGTTTCGTCAATGCGAATTATATCGCGTAGCAGAATAGTTCCGTTAGATAGACCATTATACCATTCAATAAAATGACGATAAATAATTGGATTGCTGTACAAAGATTTTACAGTTTTGTTTCTGCCTTCTTCAATTCTAATGGCAATAGAAACTTCATCGTCTCGAGTTAAAAGCTTAACAGAGCTCATTGATTTGAGATATGTTTTAACAGAATCTTCACTGCGTTTTTGACTTTTTTCATCATCTTTCAAGGCAAGACCATCTTCAATTAATTTTTCTAAATCATCTTCTTTTTCTACGACATTAATTTTAAATTCACTAAGTATATCGGTAATTCTTTCAAATTTTTGAGGCTCAATCTCTCCCTCAATATTATCATAAATTTGATCATGAGTTAAGAATCCCTGTGTTTTACCTAGGGCAATTAATTTTTTAATTTTAGCTGAGATATCGGTAGAAATATTTTTTGGGGTGTTATCGCGTTTTTGAATGGCAAGACGAACATCTTGAATTAACTGAAATTTTTCAGCAAGTCGAGAGGTTTTATTGTTGATAACGCTAAATTTAGTTGTTGGTTTAAGATTTTTTTTGATAACTGGCTCAGCTTTTTTGGAATTGGTAATTTTAGGATTTGGTTTTTCAAAATTTTGAACAGAATTTGGGTTAGAATTTTTATCCTTATTGGCAGGTTTTTTGAGAGAAACTTTATTTTTTAGATTATCAATTTTATCCTTTATTTTATTGGCTTTGCTGGAAATTACTTGTTGAGTTTTTTTATTAATTTTCTTGGTGGTTTTATCAATTTTTTTTTGGGTTTTTTGTTTAATTTTTTCAAATTTTTTTTGAGTTTTAGTGGTAATTTTTTTAATATTATTTTTTTTATTTAGAGTTTTGTTCTTTACCACTTTTATTGCCTTGGAAGCTTTGCTAGCAAGTTTCTTGGCTTTTTTTAAAAGAGGTTTATTTTGAGTTTTCTTAACTAATTTTTGAGCAATTTTTTTAGTCTCTTTAGCAAATTTTTTTGCTAAAGTTTTAGGAAGTTTTTTATTTTTATTGATCAGTGTTTTTTTTGCTTTCATGTCTAACTATTTTTCATTTTGTAAGAAAGATTACATATCGCTTTCAAGCTTTATTATCAAAGCTTGAATTGAGTTTTTATAATCAAAGATTTCTTTGACCTTTTGATCTGTAATTGCTGATTGGTGAGTTTGTAACTCATCAGTTTTTTGAAGAGATTCTTGATATTGGATTTCTAGTTGTAAGAGTAAATCTTTTAGAAGTAAAATCCGTAACTTATTTTTGCAAGACTCAAAACTGTTTTTTGCTAAACTAGCAACCATTGATACTAATTGCTGATTATAAGAGTTAAATTCTGAAGATTCAAGTGTTTCTAGTAATTTATTTTCATTATTATCAATTAATTCAATTAAAAACTCTTTAAAGCTAGTGAATTGTTCGTTAAATAAATTGGTTTGACGCAGATTAAAAATATCGTCCTTGTAGTTACAAAGAGTAGGCTGAATAATGATAATAGCAATAATTGACAAGGCAATATTTTGAGCATGTTTTAGCTTTATATCACTGGCTTTTAAATTGCGATATTTATTGGTGTTTTGTAAAGAAATTTGGCTTGATAGCTGATTTTTAGAGTTGTTGCGAGTGAGCTGATAAACTGAATCTTTGAAAAAATCATTGAAATGTTTTCGACAATTTGAATCGGTAATCAAGCTTGTTTTTTGTTGCAAAAATTCTGATAATTTTGCTCGATCTTCAGCAATAATTTGTTTATGATTTTTTAAATTTAGATCGGCTAAAGCAAATTCAAAAAGGCTTTGTGACAAGGCAGTGCAATTGTTTATAAAATCTTTGAAAGCTTTGGTTGAATGAGTTTTTATAAAATCATCGGGATCTAAATTGTCAGGCAGAATTGCCAAACCAATATTTTTTTTGGAAGTGATCAAGGGTAGGGCAATATCCGCTAATCGCCTTGAAGCTTTGATCCCAGCACTATCGCCATCCAAGCAAAAAATTATTTTATCGGTTAGCAAAAACAATTGCTTGAGATGATCACTACCAATCGCTGTTCCAAGCCCTGCAACAACATTTTCAATGCCATTAGTAACTAAGCTTATAACATCCATATAGCCTTCAACAATGATTACAAAACCATTGTCATATATTGATTTTCTAGCGTTAGCTAAATTATACAAAGTTTGATTTTTTTTAAAAATATCGGTTTCAGCCGAGTTGAGATATTTTGGTAAATCGTCATTGATCGCTCTTCCTCCAAAAGCAATCACTTGATTTTTTTTGTTAGTGATTGGAAAAATTATACGATTGCGCATCTTGTCGTATAGCTTAGAGCGATCATTTTTGGCGATTATGCCAGTTTTAAGAATTTGGTTTTCGGTGCAATTTTGATCAAGTAAATAGCGTGTTAACGCTTCATAAGAATCAACTGCGTAACCTAGGCGAAATTTTTTGGCAATTTGCGAATTGAGTTTACGTTTTTGTAAATATTTACGAGCATTGCTGGCAAAATTTTCATAAAGATTTTTTTCAAAATATTGGCAAATTTTTTCCAAGATTTCTAACTGTTCAAGACTATGATCAATTTTATAATCATCATTGTCCTTAATCCAAGGAATTTGAATGCCAAAATCATTGGCTAAATTAACCACTGCGTCTTTGAATTCAAGCCCTTCATTATTCATCACGAAAGTTATAATGTCACCATGGGCTTGACAGCCAAAACAATGATAAAAACCTTTCTGATCATTGACAGTGAAAGACGGAGTTTTTTCGTTATGAAATGGACATAGACCTTGAAATTCTTTACCTTTTTTTTTGAGCTGAACTTTGCGAGCAATAACCTCAGACGCTAGTATTGATGAGCGTAATTTGTCAGGGAAATCTTTAGAAAAACGCATAAGACAAAACTCAGATAAAATTCCATATGTAATTAAATATTCCCATAGATAAACTAAAACTAATTGGAATTAAAAAATTATCGTCAAGATCTAGAAAGTTTGATCTGGCTTCAATAAGGGTTGTTATTAAAGCACAAAAAAAACCAAAAAAATAAAATAAAAAACTGGTTTTAAAAATTATCCCATTAACTATTACAACCACTAAAGCGCTAATAAAAAAAGCCATTGATCCAGCAAATGTTTTATCAAAAAAAGGTTGACTTTTTACAGACTTTCCAACCAAGGAAGCCAATGTATCGCTAATTGCTAATATGACAAAACTCGTAACCGCAATTTCCTTGAGGGCAAATCCAAAAGTTAAACTAGCACTTAAAAAAACAAAACTTGCCCCGCAAAGTTTTTGACCATCAATCTCATGCAAACGAAGAATTTTTGAAAAGATTTTAAGAAATAGATTTTGGATTTTGGGGTTTTTTCTTCTATAAAAATCAAGACCTATGACGATAGCGCTAACCGGTAAAAGAATAGCTAAACTAATTGTTTTGCCTAAGTAACAAAATAAAATTGGAATGATTATTAGATTGATATGAAAACTTTTACGATAAAGTTCGCTAGTTAGAGTCATTATTTAGTGAATTTTGATCTTGATAAATTACCACTTCATTTTTACCAACATATCCCAAAACTTTACGGGATTGTTCGTCAACTAAATCAAGATCAAGCGAATCAAGATTCATACCTTCAACCATTGATTTTTTTGAGTGCATTTTGGCAATCAATTCACGTTTTACAGCTTCTTTATTTTGGATTTGATTTTTTAAAGATTGATAAAAGATAAGACCTTTATCACCAAAAATTGTGGTGATTAAAAAATATAAAATTAGGCAAATCCCAACGCAATAGCCAATAAACTGCTTTTTGTTAATGTTATTTTCATTTATAAAATTATATAGAAAATTATTGTTTTGAGCCATGAATAGGTTTGATTGTTTTTATTATTTTTTAACAATAACAAATATTTTTAATAATTTGTATTCTAATTTATTTTAAAATGTTGGATTTTGTTATAATGGTTTCCAAGTAAAATTTTTTTTAATAGTTAAAAAATTTAAGCAATTTTTTTTCTAAAAATCCAACATTTTTTTATAACTTTCAATATCTTTTTTTAAAAAATTATTGACGATAGCAAATTTCTTTAACGGCATTAATGATGTTGTGAGTTTTTGGAAGGGCAAGGCTTTCAAGATTTTGAGCATATGGCAAAGGTGCATCAATTGAAGCTAATTTTTTAACACCAGCATCAAGATAATCAAAAGCTTCCTCCATGATAATCGAAGATATTTCACTACCTATTGAAGCAAATGGAAAACCTTCTTCAACAGTAACGCATCGCGAAGTTTTTTTAACTGATTCAATAATGGTTTTGCGATCTATGGGGCGAATAGTTCTTAAATCAATTACCTCAGCTTCAATACCAATTTTAGCAAGTTCTTCACTTGCCTCAAGTGCATATTTAACCATCAACGAAAAGGCAATAATTGTAACATCTCGACCATGACGAACAATTTTAGCTTTACCAATTTCAACAAGATGATCATCTTGATAATCTTCTTCAAAACTAAAGCCATAAGTAATTTCGTTTTCTAAAAAAACTACTGGATTAGGATCGCGAATTGCCGATTTTAATAGACCTTTGGCATCGCTAGCACTGTATGGCGAAATTACTTTTAATCCCGGAATTGAGGCGTACCACGAGGCATAGCATTGCGAGTGCTGAGCACCAACCCTTGATGCTGGACCATTTGGTCCGCGAAACACTATCGGGCAACGCACTTGTCCACCTGACATGTAATTAGTTTTGGCTGCTGAATTAACGATCTGATCGATTGCCTGCATGGCAAAATTGAAGGTCATAAATTCTACAACGGGTTTCAAACCTGCAAAAGCTGAACCAATTGCTAAACCTGCAAAACCTTGTTCGGTAATGGGCGTATCAATAACTCTTTTTTCACCAAATTCGGCAAGCAAACCCTGCGTAATTTTATATGCTCCGTTATATTGAGCAACTTCTTCGCCCATGACAAAAACTTCTGGTGATTTACGCATTTCTTCAGCCATTGCTTCTTTTAGTGCTTCACGAACTGTAATTTTTCTTATTGCCATATATAAAATTTTTTAAATTATTTTTTAAGTATAATTTTCAATATTTCTAACTATTTCTAACTATTTCTAACTTTTTAATTAACTATTGTTAATTAATTTTTAATTATAAATTTCCGTCATAAGCTCTGATTCATTTGGCTCAGGACTATTTTTAGAAAATTCAACTATATCATTGACTTGCTCTTTTATTTCATTGTCAATTTTACCAAAGTCATTTTCACTTGCGATATTATTTTTCAAAACTGCCAGACGAAGATTATCGATTGGATCTTGTTCTTTCATGCAGTTGACCTCTTCTTTGCTTCGATATGTGGCAGGGTCAGACATTGAATGTCCACGATAACGATAAGTGTCCATTTCAATTAACATAGGTCCATTGCCTGATCTAACGTAATCAACGCATTTTTGACCATCATAAATGACATCAAAAATATCCATACCGTTGATTTTAACTCCAGGAATGTTAAAGCCAATTCCTCTTTTATGTAACTCATCTACGCTTGAAGACCTAGAAACTGAAGTTCCCATGGCATAGTGATTATTTTCAATTATAAAAAGCACTGGTAAATTCCATAATTTTGCCATGTTGAAGGACTCGTAAACTTGACCCTGATGAGCTGCACCATCGCCAAAATAGCAAAACGTAACATTGTTGCGATTGAGATATTTATCAGCAAAAGCCAGACCTGCACCAATTGGAACGGATGCACCAACAATGCCATGACCTCCATAAAAGTGACGATCTAAATCGAAAAGATGCATTGATCCACCTTTGCCTTTTGAAGAGCCATCTTTTCTGCCCATCAATTCTGCCATAATTTTTTTGGGATCTGAGCCAACTGCAATCATATGCCCATGATCACGATAAGTGGTGATAACTTTATCACCTTTTTGCATGGTTGAATGCATGCCTGTGGCGATCGCTTCTTGCCCAATATAGAGATGACAAAAACCAGCAATTAAACCCATGCCGTAGAGTTGTCCAGCTTTCTCTTCAAATCTTCTGATAAGAAGCATTTCGCGATATAAGCTGAGTAATTGTTCTTTAGTAAAATTTTTTATAAAATTTGCTTTACTGTTTTTGAAATCTGAAGTGTTATTTTTATTAACATCAGATTTATCAAGATTATTATTTTTTACCATAATTTTTTGGAATTAATTTTTTTAAATTCTAGGCAAATGAATCATTCAATTTTTAATTGGTTAATAGTAAAAAGCAAAGCAAATTAAAAGTCAAATATAACAAATTGATATCTTCATCATTGACAAGTAATAACAAATTAATCTTTAAATTTTTAGAGGGTTTTAATAGTAGTGCTTACAGCAACGACGGGTTTTTTTTAGTCGTGCTTACAGCAATGACGGGTTTGTTGGTCGTGCTTACAGCAACGACGGGTTTTTTTTAGTCGTGCTTACAGCAATGACGGGTTTTTTGGTCGTGCTTACAGCAACGACGGGTTTGTTGGTCGTGCTATCGCAACGACGGGTTTTATCTCGCTGGATCAAGAAATGCTTTGAGGAAAGCTCC
>JBJTWJ010000157.1:0-3205 GCA_046081665.1 Alphaproteobacteria bacterium
TTTAAAAAATGAAGCTGTATATCTATACAGCTGAGGCTTTTTAGAGATTTTTAGCCAAAAATATGAAGTTAGAATTTTAATTTTTTTAAAAGTTTTAAAGATGGGATTTGGTATAATACCATTTCACCTCAATTAAACTGTTTTATGATCACCAGCAATATAAAAAACTCAAAAGATTTTATCAATATTAGCAGTAGTTTTTATGATAATATCTTTAACGCCCTTATTGAATCAGGCTTTAAAGATAATAAAGCCAAGAAAATTAGCGATGCCATATTTGATCAAAGCAATCAAATTCTTCATTATCTAGAAAATAATTTTACTTTAAAAAAAGATTTAGAAAATTTCCAAAAAAATATCGAAAATTTTATTTCTAATAACTATCAAATACAAGACAGTTATATCTACCAAGCCAATCTTTCTCTTGATGATATCACAAAAAAATTTGATTCTTCTGAGCTAAAGTTAAATGATTTTGAAAAAAAAATAATCGAAATTTTTATTAGAATCGACAACTTGGAAAGTAAAATCAACGAAATTGTTATTAGAGTTGATAAAATTGAAAATATGCTCACTGAAATTGAAATTAGATTAACCTCAACTCTTAGCCAAGTTAATCAAATTATCATTGGACTCGATAAAATTGAAATTAAAATGAAAGATATTGATGTTAAAATTAATTACTTAACAAATAGACTTGATAAAATTGAAATTAAAATTGATCAGGTTGAAGAAAGGCTTAATTTCAAAATTGATCAAGTTAATAAAAAGATTGATCAGGTTGAAGAAAGGCTTAACCTAAAGATTGATAAGGTTGATAAAAAGATTGATCAGGTTGAAGAAAGGCTTAATTTCAAAATTGATCAAGTTGATCAAAAACTCAGTGCCAAAATTGATAAACTTGATATCAAAATTGACAGCATTTGTGATAAATTAACAATTAGATTAATTTTCTTTGCAACCGCATTAATTGCTATAATTAATTTAATTAATAAATTTTTTAACTAAAAATTAATCTTTAAAACAAAATATTGTTTTATCGCTCTGGCCAGACCAGAGTTACTTAATCAAAGGTAATAACATTTTCACTCCATAATGTACTATTTAGGAAAAATATTTGCACTTTAGATTTAATTTAATAAGCTTTAACTTATCTTAACGCAAATTACCAAATTATTTGGATTTATAAAAACCTCTGCATCAACAAGAGCTTAAACAGCAGTTTAACTCTAAATCAAAAAAATAAAAAATATTAATACTAATTATTTCCAATTAAATGACTATTAAATATAAAATTCTTATTACCGGAGGAACAGGCTTTATCGGTAAAGCCTTGGTTAATGAATTGCTTAAAGACGATCATCAGATTACAATCTTAACGCGAAACAAAAAATTAAAAAACAGTGCCAACCCAACTTATCTATCAAGTCTTGATGACATTGAATTTAATTTTGATATTGTTATTAACCTCGCTGGTTCACCAATCGCTGTAAACTGGAACGATAACAATAAACAGGAAATTATTGAAAGTAGAATTACTACAACTCAAAAACTAGTTGATAAAATTAATAACTCCAAATATCCAGTTCAACTTTTTATTAGTGGTTCGGCTATTGGAATATATGGCACAAATCCCAAAAATCAAATTGATAAAATCTCTAGCGAAGATAGCGAAATTATAATCGATAATAATATTTTTTCACAGAAACTTTGTGACGATTGGGAAAAAACTGCCTTACAAGCTCAAACCAAAACACGAGTTGTTACTTTACGAACTGGAATCGTTCTTGGAAGAGATGGTGGTATTTTAAAAAAAATGCTTCTGCCTTTCTTTTTTGGTCTTGGAGCAAAGATTGGCAATGGCAAACAAATAATGAGTTGGGTTGCTTTAGAAGATGTGATTGGCATCATCAAATTAATTATTGCTGACCAAACTATTACTAGGTCAATAAATGCCTGCTCTGCAAACCCTGTTAGCAATCATCATTTTAGCAAAGCTCTTGCTCAAAGCCTTAATCGACCTTGTATTCTTACAATTCCAGAAATTACTTTAAAATTAATTTATGGCAAAATGGCCCAAGAATTAATGATTGACGGTCAAAAAATTTTACCAAAAACAGCTCAGGCTCACGGTTACAAATTTCAATTCGAAAAAATTGAAGATTGTTTAGCGAATATTTTTTTAAACAAACCATGACCCTCAGTGAATCAGATCATCAACGCTATTTACGCAATATCATTCTCCCAGAAATTGGTGAAAATGGTCAGCAAAAACTTATCGATAGCAAAGTTTTGATAATAGGAGCTGGTGGTTTGGGTTCGGCAATTTTATTTTATTTAAGTGCTTGCGGTATTGGCAATATTGGCATTGTTGATAATGATCAAGTTGAATTATCCAATCTTCAACGCCAAATTCTGCATACCACTTCAGACCTTGGCAAACTTAAAATTAACAGTGCCAAAGAGAAAATTTTAGCATTAAATCCTCACATTAAAATTTCAACTTACCAAACTTTTGCCACTCTTGAGAACCTTCCATTAATTGCTCAAAATTATGATCTGATTATCGATGCCAGCGATAATTTTTATACACGCTTCACTATTAATCAAATTTGCTATAACTTAAAAAAACCGATGATATATGGTGCCGTTAAGGGGTTCGTTGGACAAATCAGCGTTTTTAAATCTTACCTAGCAAATAATCCATGCTATGCCTGCTTCAATCCTAACTTTAAGGATCAAAATTTTAATTTACCCCTTAGCGAAAAAGGGATTTTAGGAGCAGTTGCAGGAAACCTTGGAACATTACAAGCTATAAACACCATTAAAGAAATATTAGGGCTTGATGAAAGCCTTGTTGGCAAAATTCTATTTTGTGATTTTCTTAAAAATAACTTTCGTAAAGTTAAAGTTGTTAAAAATCATAGTTGCAAAATTTGTTGCGACAATTAAAATAACTTTTTTAATTTGAACTGCTATTTTGTTGCAGAAAATAATTTTAGAATTTTAGAAATTTTAAAAATTCTTTGCTTATTTTAAAATTTAAAAAAATTTTTCAAAACTTAATTTTTGATAATTCGTAAATAATTTATCAAAATTTTGTTCAATAAATTCAGCGGGTGTAGCTCAACGGTAGAGTTCTAGCCTTCCAAGCTAGCCGTGAGGGTTCGATTCCCTTCACCCGCTCCATAATTTAAATTAAATT
>JBJTWJ010000158.1:0-3886 GCA_046081665.1 Alphaproteobacteria bacterium
ATCTTGATCAAAGCCTTAAGGCACGACTTTTAAAAATATCTTGCTTAATTTATCATTTATTCAAGTTGAAATGGTATAAGTCGAATTTTAGTTTAAATAAATTGTAAATTATTATTAAAAATAAATTTTAATTAACTAAAAAAGTTAAAAATAAACATTTATCAATAAATTATCATAATAATGTTAAAAAAGAAAAATTCTCAAAAAAATTCCAATACTGATTCAGAAAATATTATTCGTCCAACCTCCCCTCACCTACAGATTTATCGCTGGAATTTATCATCATTAACTTCAATTTTTCACCGCTTAACTGGAGTTGCTCTTTTTTTCAGTGTTATTATCATCAGTTGGTATATTGTCTTTTTTAGCACGCAAGTCAATATTGAAAATCACGAAACTTGCGAATGTCTTACCATGACAATTTTAAAAAATATTTTTACACTTGCCTCAATTGCCTTAATATTTTCCTTGCACTATCATTTTTGTAATGGTATTAGACACTTATTTTGGGATATTGGCAAAGGCTTTGATGTCAAGGTTGCAAATCGGAATGCCAAAATTGTAATTTTTTGTGCTTTAGCTCTTACCGCTCTTACAATTGGTGCGGTAATTTATCTAAAATTTTATTAAAATAAAATCATGAACAAAATTAAAATTGCTCCATCAACTAAATCTGGCTCACATCATTGGTTGTGCCAAAGATTTTCAGCAATCGCTTTAATTCCTTTAATCATATGGCTGGTCATATCATTTGTTGAAATATCTCAAGATCCTCAAAATTATTTTCCAGTTTTTTTCGCCTATCCCTTCAACGCGGTAATGGGAATCCTTTTGATCACCACTTCACTTTACCATGGAGCACTTGGGATGAGGGTGATTATTGAAGATTACATTACCTGCGGTTTTAAAGTGTATTTTTACATTATGCTGGTTAACTTTATTTCAATTTTAACAGCTGTAGCGTCAGTATTAGCAATCCTGCGTTTACATTTTATCGGCTAATATTTAACAATAACTTAAATTTTAAAAAAATGTCAGATCTTAAAATTGGCAATTATTCCATAATCGATCATGAATTTGATGTTGTGGTTATTGGTGCTGGAGGTGCAGGACTAAGAGCTACTTTTGGCATGGCACAAAAAGGCCTTAACACCGCATGCATTTCAAAAGTTTTCCCAACTCGCTCACACACTGTTGCAGCTCAAGGCGGAATTTCAGCTGCTCTGGGTAACATGGGTGAAGACGACTGGAGATGGCATATGTATGACACTGTTAAAGGTTCAGATTGGCTCGGTGATCAGGATGCGATTGAGTATATGTGTAGTGAAGCTATTGATGCCATTATCGAACTTGAGCATTATGGTGTTCCATTTTCACGAACCAAAGAAGGTAAAATTTATCAACGTCCATTTGGTGGTATGACTAAAAAATTTGGCGAAGGTGGTCCAGCACAACGAACCTGTGCTGCAGCCGATCGAACTGGTCATGCTATTCTTCACACTCTTTATCAGCAATCACTTAAACATCAAGCCCAATTTTTTATTGAATATTTCGCTCTTGATTTGATCATGGAAAATGGCATTTGTCGCGGAGTTATTGCCTTGTCAATGCTTGATGGTAAAATTCATCGCTTCAAAGCTCATTTAGTTGTTCTTGCTACTGGTGGATATGGTCGTGCATATTTTTCTGCAACCTCAGCTCATACTTGCACAGGAGATGGTGGAGGAATGGTTCTTCGAGCAAATTTACCATTGCAAGATATGGAATTTGTCCAATTTCATCCTACAGGGGTATATGGCTCAGGCTGTTTAATTACTGAAGGAGCAAGAGGTGAAGGTGGTTATTTAGTTAACTCACAGGGCGAAAGATTTATGGAACGCTATGCTCCAAGTGCCAAAGATTTGGCTAGTCGCGATGTTGTATCACGAGCAATGACCATGGAAATTATGGCTGGCAGAGGTGTTGGTCCAAACAAAGATCACATTTATCTTCATCTTAATCATCTTGATCCCAAAGTTTTACATGAAAGATTACCTGGTATTTCTGAAACTGCTAAAATCTTTGCTGGAGTTGATGTTACTAAACAACCAATTCCAGTTCTTCCAACCGTTCATTACAACATGGGTGGAATTCCAACCAATTACAAAACTGAAGTATTAGATATTAAAAATGGCAAATCAGAAGTTGTTCCGGGATTAATGGCAATCGGCGAAGCTGGATGTGTTTCAGTTCATGGTGCAAATCGATTAGGTTCAAATTCACTTTTAGATTTAGTAGTGTTTGGAAGAGCTTCAGCAATTCGCGCAAGTGAATTAGTTAAATCTAATACCAAACATGATCGCTTTGAAAACAATGTTGGAGAAGAAGCAATTGCAAGACTTGACAAAATCCGTTACGCCGATGGTCAAAAACCAACTGCTCAAATTCGCATGGAAATGCAAAATTGCATGCAAACCCATGCTGCAGTTTTTAGAACTGAAGAAACTCTTAAAACTGGTTTAGATAAAATGCAAAATATTTTCAGAAGCTTTAATGATCTTAAAATTTCTGATAATGGCATCATCTGGAACAGCGATTTAATTGAAGCTTTAGAACTTGATAATCTTAGATCACAAGCATTAGTGACTATTGCTAGTGCTTTAAATCGTAAAGAAAGCCGTGGAGCTCATGCTCGAGATGACTTCAAAGAACGTGATGACGAGAATTGGATGAAACACACCATAATGTGGTGCGATGATAAAGCTTCAACTAAAATTGACTATCGTGAGGTTATACTAAAACCATTAACCAATAATGTTTCAGCATTTCCGCCTAAAAAAAGAGTCTATTAAAAAAATTTATTAATTTAAAATAATTTTAATTTAAAAACCTTAATTTTTAAAATATATGAATAAAAATCAAAGAAATTATCAGAAAAATATTAAAAACAGTTTTTTAATAAAAACTTTTATTAAATTAGCTTTTCTCTTAACAGCCATAAATGCCAATGCTAACGCAATTCCTCTAAAAATTAGCACTAAAAATGCCTGTAATCTTTTGGAAACACACGGTCTTAAAGCTAATACTTCATGGCAAAAAATGACTAGTATTGCCAATAATTCTAATAGCTGGGGCTGTTCAAACAACAACAATACCAATAGCTCTGCGCCAATCAACTTTTCTTTTTTAGCTTCTGGCGATGCCAAAGAGGTTCAAAATATTGAAATCAAAGCTGAAATCAAAGATAATAATTTTATAAGATTAGCTAATAAAAAACTTATTGATATCTCCGAAGACGTTAGCAAAAATTTAGTAGGTCTATCAATTTCAAACCAACTTAAAGAAGCTATTAATAACGGCGAAGACTTAAGTCAACAAGTTGGTCAATTATTTATTAAATTCACTCAAGAAAAAATATCTGGACAAAAAAATGGTCTGGTTATGATTTTTAAAATATCTACTGTTAGTGATTTAGCAGTTAAAAACAATAATTTGCAATAATATGGCCGAATTTACTCTTCCCAAAAATTCTAAAATAAATACTAAAGCTGGCAAAACTTTTAAAGCCAAAAAATCTGCCAAAAAAGTTAAGGTTTTTGAGGTTTATCGCTATAATCCTGAAGACCCAAAGCAAAGTAATCCCCAAATTGATCGCTTTGAAATCGATACCCAAGACTGCGGACCAATGGTTTTAGATGCCTTAATTAAAATGAAATCTGAACAAGATTCAACTTTAACATTTCGTCGATCATGTCGTGAAGGAATTTGTGGATCATGTGCAATGAATATCGATGGCACCAACACCCTAGCTTGCACCAAAGCAATTGATGAATGTTCAAGCAATCAAACTATCAAAATCTATCCATTACCACACATGCCTGTGGTTAAAGATTTAGTTAGCGATTTA
>JBJTWJ010000159.1:0-12533 GCA_046081665.1 Alphaproteobacteria bacterium
ATACCATTTCAACTAATAAATGAACCATTTAGGTATTTATAAATTAAGCTTTATCTTTTTGGCTAAAAATCTTCAAAAAGCCTCAGCTGTATGGATATACAGCTTCATTTTTTAAAGATTTTTATCTCAAAAATCTGTCGTTGCCTTCGGTGCGACTGGCAAAAATATCTTGCTTAATTGATCATTTATTAAGTTGAAATGGTATAACTTAATGAGTCAGTTGAGTCAAACATAAAAAAATAAATTAAATTAATAAATTTTTTTTAATCAACATTTTTGATTGCTAATAAATTTTCACAAAAAATATCGGCATCAAATTCTTGTAAGTCACCAATTTTTTCACCAACGCCAATGGCATATATTTTTTTACCAAAAATTTTTGCTAAAGCTACAATTATTCCGCCTTTAGCACTGCCATCAAGTTTGGTTACAATTAGCCCGTCAATCCCAACAATTTCATTGAAAATTTGCAACTGATTTTTAGCATTTTGCCCAGTAGTGGCATCGATAACTAACAGATTAAAATGGGGAGCGCTGGGTTGAAGTTTTTTTAAAACATTGTTAATTTTTTTTAATTCATCCATTAAATTTTGTTTGTTGTGAAGTCTGCCTGCAGTGTCAATCAGCAGAACATCAAAATTATTTTTCTGGGCAAAATCTAAAGCTCGATAAGCAACACTGGCAGGATCTTCCCCTGCTTTATTTGGTAAAATAATTTGGCAATCATTTCTTTTGGCCCAAACTTCGAGCTGATCAGTTGCTCCAGCTCGAAAAGTATCGCATGCCCCAATCAAAACTTTTTTACCTTGATTTTGTAAGTTAGCGGTGATTTTGCCAATCGAAGTGGTTTTGCCAACGCCGTTAACACCATTGAAAATTAAAACTTGCGGTAAATTATTTTCATCGAGTTCAAGCCTTGCTTGACAAGGTTTAACAATCTCTTTGATTTCAGTGCAAAGAAATTTTTTTAGGGTTTCAAGATCAATATTTTTATCAAATTTTTTTTGCTGAAAATTTTTAATAATTTGTGAACTTGCTTCACTGCCAAGATCACTTAAAATCAGCAGATCCTCAAGCTCCTCAAGAAAATTTGCAGAAATTTTACTTTGCGTAAAAATTTGTTTTAAAGTATCAGCGAGTTTGGAAGTTATTGATGTTTTGGTATCTGATTTTGAAAAAATTTTAAACATATAAAAATTAATTTAAGCTTTTAATTTAAGCCTTTGAGATAATGTTGCGGATTAACCGCTTCACGGCCTTTGCGCAGGCCAAAATAAAGTTGGGCAAAATTAACACTACCAGTATTGCCAACCGAGCCAATTTTCTGAGCTTTTAAAATTTTTTGACCTTTACTAACATTGATTTCCTTGAGGTGAGCGTAAGCCGTAATCCATCCTGCAGAATGTTTGATTATAACTAAATTACCGTAACCTTTTAATTCATTGCCTGCATAAGCTACAATCCCGTCTTCTGCTGATCCAACCGATGCTCCTTCCTTGGCTTTGATATTTATTCCGTCATTGTAAAGTCCACCTTTTTTTGGCCCAAATTTTGAGACAACGCTTCCTCTTACTGGCCAAGAGAAGATATTTTTTTTATCATCGATGCTAGCTTCTTCTTGTTTAGAAATTATTTTATTTTGCGTAAGAGTTGTTGATGGTGATGAGGATTCATTATTTTTTGTTAATTGTGGTGAAGAGTTATTGCTTGAAGTTTCGCTAGTCTGCTCAACTGAATCATTTGAATTGGTATTGGTTGCTGAAGAATTGTTAGCTAAAGATTTGCCAACCTCAACATTATCATTTGTTAATTTTGAGTCATTAGCAGTTGCAGTTTTGTTGAGATTATTGCCAACAACCATATCGGCTTGAAGTTTTTTTACAGTTTGAGAATTTTTTACAACTGAATTTGCTAGCGAATTGTTTGCGAAGCTATCTGCTAAATTATTGGGCTTGGAATTTTTTTGTTCGACTGCTTTGTTAGTAAGATTTTTTTCAGCCTCAAGATTTTTGTAATTAGTAATTTGCAATTTGCTGTTAATTTTTACAGCGTAAGGTTTTTCGAGTTTATTGATGGCAATAATTTCATCAATTTTCATGTGATAATTGCGAGCAATGCCAAATAATGTTTCACCTTTTTTAACAATATGAAATTGCTGATGAGGGATTTTAATTATATCACCTTTTTTAAGGCGATAGGGAGCTTTTAATTTATTGAGATCAATAATTTCGCGAGCTGAAATTTGATATTTTTTAGCAAGGCTGTAAAGGGTTTCATTATCGAAAGCAATGGTAATTTTGAGATCATTATTATCGCTAATTGTTTGGCTAATATTGTTTGGTTGATTATTGGTTTTATGGCTTTTAGTTTCAGGGTTTATTGCTGAATTATTGCTTGCTAAATCTTGATCTTTTTTTATAATTTCTTGGCTTGTTGCAATATTTTTTTCTAGATTCTTTTCTAGATTCTTTTCAGGATTTAAAACTGGTTTTTTTGGTAAAGATTTTTTGCTTAAATTTTGATATTTATCGAGATTAAATTGATTTTTTTTATCATACAAGACATTGGAGCGATTGATAATTTTGGCAGGTTTTTGCGAACAGCTAAAAACTAGCAAAATGCAAAAATACATTAATAATCTGTTAAAAAATTTTGACAAAAAATACATTTTTATTTTAAAATTAATAAATCAGCCAAAAATTAATTTTTAAAATTAATTTGGCAATTTGGTAAATCTGTTAAACAAATTAAAACTTATTCATAATTATGCAAAGTAATATTTTAATGATTTTATCACCACAAATGCAACTATTTTTAGTAGTTATATCAGCATTAGTAATGGGGAGTTTTGCAAGCTTATTCACTCATCGCTTGGCAACTAAGCAATCTTTGGTTTTTACACGTTCGAAATGTTTAAAATGCAATCACCATTTACAAGTAAAAAATCTTATTCCGATATTTTCATGGCTTATTCAAAAAGGTAAATGTTCGTTTTGTCATGCTAAGATTTCACCACGTTATCCCTTAATTGAGCTGGGTTTTTTATTAATTTTTTTAATGATTTATTATGTTTTAAATCAGCAGATTAATTTTCAAACTATACTTTATTTTGCAATTGCAACTATGCTGTTATCCATGATAATAGTTGATCTGGAACATTATTTTATTCCTGACATAATGCAATATATTCTAACTATTTTTGTTGGATTGTTAGTAGTCTTTTATAATGATAATTTTTCATTGTTGATTGCTTTACGAGATGGTATGGCATTCACTTTATTTGCTATTGCTTTATGGTTGTTTTTTTATTTTGGTGCAGGAATTTCAGCGATTGGAGTTGATGATCTTAAATTCTTTTTTATTGCCGGAATTTTATTGGGCATAAAAAATTTTATTGCCTTCATGATGATTTGCGGATTGGTTGGAGTTTGTTTTGGCATGCTTTGGCAAAAATTAATGAAAGATGAAACTTTTCCTTTTGCTCCAGCAATGTGCATCTCGGCTTTAGTTTGTATGCTGTTTGGACAGCATCTCAAAGTCAGCGAATGGCTTGGCAAGCTAATTTTTTTAAGTTAGTCTTAATGCTGTAAAAAATTTTGTTGATTATGCTTTGGCTTTGGTTATGGCTTTAACAATATTATCGCGATAAAATAATTTTTTATTGGCATAAGTGCTAACAAAAATTTTTTCAAGAAAATATCCGCTGAGTTTCAAGCCATCATAGAGTTGTTCATTTGCATATTGAGCATTTTCATCAAGAATAAATTTTGGTAATTTTAGTAATTTATGATGATATTTTTGCCCTGCATCTAAGCTTACTGCTCTTCCAGATTTTGGCGAGATATAACTTAGATTAACTGTCGAGTTAGTAACAACGCATGATGAAAAATCCAAACCATAACCTAAAATTTGCAAAATTAACAATTCTAATTTTATATATTTTGCAATAATAGCTGATGATTTATGTGAATTATTACTTAAAAATAATAAAAAATCATTAAGATAGTTAAAAAGCTCAGGGCTGGAGTCATATTCTAAAAATAAGTCATCAATTATTGAAAATATTGATTGTACGCAATCTAATTTAAGTTTATCAAACATAAAATATGCACTATTGCTTTGGACAATATCAAGATGACTAAAATTACCAAGATTTTCTTCAAGACGAGTTGAATAAGTAAAAGAAATCAAATTGCCAATTTGCAAAATATTTTTAGTTTTTGGTGATTGAGCTTGGCGAATAAATGCCCGACAAATTCCATGCTCTTCGCTTAAAATTTTTACCACTGCTGATTTTTCGCCGTAATCTTTACTATTAATTACAAAACCTTGGTCATTAAATTTCATAACTAAAATTTTTTTATTTTTTGTTCAAGAAAATCATAAGCCAATTTTTTTTGTGCAAAAAAATTAATCTCACTAAATTGATGGCGAAACCATGTTAATTGCCTTTTAGCATAGTTGCGTGTTTTTTGTTGAGCAAGTTCTTGCATTGTTGTAAAACTGATTTGTTGTTTTAAAAATTTTTCAATTTCAACAAAGCCAAGAGTTTTAGTAATTGGTAAAGTTAAATCAATATTTTTTTTAAGTAAATTTTCGACCTCTGCAATTGCTCCTGTTTTGAGCATCTGTGCAAATCGCAAATTGCAATTTTGATAGATTGTTTCTCTTGTTAGAGCAAGGTTTATATGAATAAATTCGGCATCTGGGAATAATTTTTGCTTAGGTTGTTTTTGCCAAAAATCAATTGGTTGTTGTGTTTGCAAAAAAACCTCACAAGCTCTTAGCAATCTTTGTTTATCAATGATTTTATCATTGCCATATTTTTTTTTAAATTGCTCAAAACCAAGTTCTAAAAACTGCTCTTGGGCTTTAATTTTAATTGGCACAGAAATCTCAGGAATAAAATTTATGCCATCAACTAATTTGCTCAGATATAGCCCAGTTCCACCAACTACAATTGGCAAGCGATTGCTAAGCCAAATATCTTCAATTATTTTTTTTGCTCTTTCAAGCCATTGTCCAACTGATGATTTTTCATTGAAATTAAGATAGCCATATAACTTATGCTCCACAATATCTTGCATATCTTGACTTGGCAAAGCACTGAGAATTGGTAAATCTTGATATTGCTGAAGTGAATCGCCATTGATGATAACTCCATGATTATCTTTTGCAAAATCAATTGCTAATTGCGATTTGCCCGAAGCTGTTGCTCCAGAAATTATAATTATTTTCTGGTTAAAACTAGCCATTTTTTAACGCTTGATAAAGTTGATTAAGATCATATGGCAAATCAATTTTAAAGGTTAGCAACTGCTGATTGATGGGATGAATAAATTCTATTTTAAATGAATGCAAAGCTTGCCTTGGGAAATCTTGTATAATTTTTTTTAAATTATCAGAAATATCTTTGTGAGGATTTTTTTTGGCAGAATTATAAAGTTGATCACCAATTAGCGAATGTTTTTTAGCTTCAAAATGAGCACGGATCTGGTGAGTTCTGCCAGTATCTAGTTGACATTCAACAAGGCTTGCATAATTATTGGCAAAAATTTCTAAAGTTTGATAATGAGTTATGGCATTGCGTTTGCCATTTTTAACAATACGCATTTTTAAACGATTAACTCGCGATCTTTCAATATCAGTGTTAATCGTTCCAAATTTTGGATCCATAACGCCATAAATCATTGCTAAATAACTGCGTTTAACGGTACGATTTCTTAACATTTCGCTTAAACGTAAATGACATAAATCATTCTTGGCAATAAGCATTAAACCACTGGTATCTTTATCAAGACGATGAACAATTCCACAGCGAAATTCACCAGCAATTTGCGATAATTGATTTTGATGACTAAAGAGCAGGGCATTAAGCAGGGTATTGTCTTGATTGCCATTTCCGGGATGAACTGTTAAATAAGGAGGTTTGTCAATAACCATTAAATCATCATCTTCAAAAATTATTTTAAAATCAATTTTCTTAGGAGTTATCGATAATTGTTGAGTATTAACTAAAAATACTGAAAATTGTTGGTTTATTTTTGTTTTCTGTGAAGGATTAAGATCGCTTCTGCCATCACACTCTATCAGCTTGTTGAAAAGAAGATTTTGAATTTTTGAACGAGTAATCTCAGGTTTAATTTCTTTAAATTTTTCACTAAGAAATCTATCAATTCTAAGACCAACTTCTAATTCGCTAACTGTAAAACTAAATTTTTCCATGATCGATAATTAAAATTTCGCGATATTGCTCGTTATGGTTATTGATATTTTGTGGTGATGAAATTTTTAATTCCAAATGGTTTTTTGGTAAAAAATTTTCAGCAATTTCGGGCCATTCAATCAAACAGATATGATTATTGATAATTGAAAAGAAATCAATATTTTCAAGCTCACTAGCTGATTTCAAGCGATATAAATCAAGATGAAAAATCTGTCCTTTTTTGCTATCATAAGAGCAAACAATATTAAAGGTTGGGCTTAAAATTTCACTTTTTGACTCTTGTAAATGATTTATAAAATGTTTAGCAAAAAAACTTTTACCAACTCCCAAGCTCCCTTTTAAGGCAATGGTTTTAACAACTGTATCATCGGCTATTTTTTTAGCCAAACTAATCATTTGTTGTGAATTATCAATTATAATTTTATTCATTAAGCACTGTTAAATATCCATGACAATGCGACGCGGATCTTCCAATAATTCTTTAATTCTCACCAAGAAAGTTACCGCTTCTTTGCCATCAATAATTCGATGATCATATGATAAAGCCAGATACATCATCGGGCGGATTTTAATTTCGCCATTAACCACCATTGGTCGTTCTTGAATTTTATGCATTCCTAAGATTCCAGATTGTGGAGGATTGATGATCGGTGTTGACATTAATGAGCCATAAACTCCACCATTAGAAATTGTGAAAGTTGCACCAGCTAGGTCTGGCAAAGTAAGTTTACCATCACGAGCTTTGATGCCAAGTTCGGCAATGCCTTTTTCAATTTGCGCAAGATTTAATTTATCGGCATCGCGAAGCACTGGCACAACTAAACCTTGCGGTGAACCAACTGCCACCCCAATATCATAAAAATTTTTGTAAATTATATCGCTTCCTTCTATTTCAGCATTAACCGCAGGAATTTCTTTTAAAGCAACAATACAGGCTTTAACAAAGAAAGACATGAAGCCAAGTTTTACGCCATGTTTCTTTTCAAAAATATCTTTGTAATCGCTGCGAATTGCCATAATTGCACTCATATCAACTTCGTTGAAGGTAGTAAGAATAGCTGCGGTATTTTGTGATTCTTTCAAGCGCTCAGCAATTTTTTGGCGAAGTTTCGACATTTTAACGCGCTCAGTTGGTTTTGCAGAGCTAGAAGTTGGTGATGAAGGCGAATTATTCAAGGAATTATTAGTATTATTGATGGCATTAACGGCATCTAGGGCATCACCTTTGGTGACTCGTCCATCCTTGCCAGTTCCAACAATTTTATTGGCATCAAGATTGTTTTCTAAAATAATTTTTTTCGGAGCAGGTGATAAAAAAGCGTTATTTGCTGAATTATTTTGTGAAACTGCATTAACCTGATTAGGTGTTGGTGCTATGGAACTAGCCAAGTTAGCAGACTGAGTTGTTGATACAACAGCTTGCCCAGCATTCATTATGGCGATCAAATCGCCAACTTTAACGTTATCTCCTTCTTTAACTTTAAGCTCGGTTATTGCCCCATTAGCAGGAGCGTTAACTTCCAAAGTCACTTTATCAGTTTCTAACTCAAGAATTAATTCATCGGCTTTAACAATATCACCAACTTTTTTGTGAAGCTTGGCAATTGATGCTTCAGAAACTGATTCGCCAAGGGCTGGAACTTTAATTTCAATACTCATAATTTAGGTTAAAATTTTTGTTAATAAATCATTTAATTAAAATATTTTAAAATTTATTTCAATATCGTCAATAAATTTTTGACATCGCCAAACAATGCCAAGAAAATACAGCTAAAAATATAGCTAAAAATTTAGCTAAAATTATCGTTAAAAAAATTTTTAAACACCAGTTGACCCAAAGCCACCAGTGGAACGCTGAGTTTCATCTAACTCTTCAACAACATTGATCTTAGCTTGCTGATATTGACTTATAACCATTTGAGCGATTCGCATGCCTTTAGACACCACAAAATCATTAGCTGAATGATTGATAAGAATCACACAAATTTCGCCACGATAATCGCTGTCAATTGTTCCTGGAGTGTTGAGAACACTGATACCATTTTTTAAAGCTAAACCAGAACGCGGACGAATTTGGGCTTCAAACCCTGCCTCCAAGGCAATGGCAATGCCAGTTTTAATTAATTTGATTTCATTTTTTTTGATGATCACATCTTCATCAATGCATGCTAATAAATCCATTCCAGCACTGCCTTTGGTTTCATATTTTGGCAAGGGCAAGTCAAGATAATTGGCAAGTTTTTTAATTTTTAAAATAGTCATAATAGTTTTAAATTTTATAATAAATAAAAGTTGAAGTTTTAAAAAAATTCACTAGAATTTAAACTTTAAAGTTCATAAATTACTTTACCATAAAATTTTTTAATTGTCTAAAATATTAAAAATAAACTAACTTTTTTTATTTTAGAAAAATAATTAATTTTAAATTAAATTAATTTAAAAATTTATAAAATAATATTTAATAATTTATTTCATAAAATATTTCAAGAATATTTCAAAAATATTTCAAATGGCACAAGAAAATTTGCAAAACAATCATACAAATTCAACAATCAAGTCTTCAAGTGTTTCGACTGAGTCGTCATCAAGCCTTCAGGAAGATGAGGTTAAATTAGCGTCACGACGAAAATTTTTAAAAAACACTGCCTATACTACCGCAGGAATTGGGGCGGCCTGTGCATTTCTGCCATTTGTCGATAGCATGAATCCCTCAAAAGATGTTCAGGCTCTTGCTTCAATTGAAGTTGATATTTCAGCAATTAAAGTTGGTGAAGAAAAGAAAGTTATGTGGCGAGGTAAGCCAGTATTTATTAAACGCCGAAGTGAGCAAGAAATTATTGAAGCCCAAAAAGTTGAATTATCAGAATTAAAAGATCCGCAAGCCGATGCCGATCGCGTTAAAAAGGGTAAAGAAGAATGGCTTATTACTATTGGAATTTGCACGCATTTAGGTTGTGTTCCAATTGGCGGACAAGGCGAATATAAAGGCTGGTTTTGCCCTTGTCATGGTTCGCAATATGATACTTCTGCTAGGATTCGTAAGGGTCCGGCTCCAAAAAATTTAGAAATTCCCCCTTACGAATTTCTTAATGATAAAACAATTAAAATTGGTTAAAAATGTCACAAAAATTTTCTTTCGATAATCAAGATGAGGAGCTTAGCCCTAAGCAACAAATTGAAGTTTTTCACTCAATTGAAAATGATATTGGGCAATCAATAACTGAAAAATCAAAGGTAGCAAGCTGGATCAATGATCGACTACCCATCGTTGCAACTTTGGAAAATACTTTAAAAAAACATCCTTATCCCAAAAATTTAAGCTATTGGTGGAACTTCGGATCACTTGCTGGAATTGCCTTGGTATTGCAAATTCTCACCGGTTTATTTTTAGCAATGCATTATGTTCCTAACACCAAATATGCTTTTGATTCAGTTGAGCATATCATGCGCGATGTTAATTATGGTTGGCTAATTCGCTATATTCACGCCGTTGGTGCTTCGATGTTTTTTGTAGCACTTTATGCTCACATTATTCGTGCATTATTTTACGGATCGTATAAAGCACCTCGCGAAGTTTTATGGTGGATTGGAATTATTATCTTTCTTTTAACCATGGCTACAGCCTTCATGGGTTATGTCTTGCCTTGGGGGCAAATGAGTTTCTGGGGGGCAACTGTTATCACCAATTTATTTTCAGCAATTCCTGTTGTTGGGCAGTCAATTGTTCAGTGGCTGTGGGGTGGATATTCGGTTGATAATCCAACGCTTAATCGCTTTTTTGTTTTACATTTTTTAATGCCGTTTTTAATTGTTGGTATTGTATTTTTGCATCTAATGGCCCTTCATACTGTTGGCTCAAATAATCCAAGTGGGGTGCCAATGAAAACTAAAAAAGATTCGATTCCATTTCATCCTTATTTTACAATCAAAGACATGGTTGGTTTTGTGGCTTTCTTCATAGTTTTTGGGTATTTTTTATTTTTCTATCCAAATGCTTTGGGTCATCCAGATAATTATATTCCTGCCAATCCTTTGGTTACGCCTCCCCATATTGTTCCTGAGTGGTATTTCTTGCCATTTTATGCAATATTGCGAGCTGTTCCTGACAAGCTTGGCGGAGTGGTGATGATGTTTGGAGCGATAATTTTATTATTTTTTATTCCTTATTTAGACCGCAGTAAAATTCGCTCGGGAGCGTATCGACCAACATTTCAAAAGTTTTTTTATGTTTTTGTAGTTAACTTTATTTTTCTGGGTTGGTTAGGAAAATCTCCTGCTGAAGGTTGGTATATCTGGGCTTCAAGAATTGCTACTTTTTATTATTACGCATATTTTTTAATTATTTTGCCAAACTTACCAAAGTTTGAAAAAATTCTTCCTTTGCCTAGTTCAATTGATGAACATTATCAGCAAAGTCATAAACATAAATAATTGTTAAACTTTAATTTAACAATTAACATTAATAGCTAACTTAAATTAAAACTACTTGAATTATAAACAAATGCAAAAAATATTTTTAATTTCTATATTTTTATTGAACATTTTTTTTGGGGTGATTGGGTTCAACTCTGCAAAAGCCAATTCTTCAGCAAATGATGACGAGCTTGCAACATCTGCTCTTCATCCCAAGCAAATGAAATGGGAATTTGAGGGTATTTTTGGTAGATTTGATAAAGCCTCAATTCAGCGAGGATATCAAGTTTATCGTGAAGTTTGTTCAGCCTGTCATGCTATGAAACAAATGTCATTTCGCAATCTTGGCGATATTGGTTTTAGCGAAAACGAAATTAAACAAATTGCCAGTGATTACTTAATCACCGATGGTCCCAACGATGATGGTGAAATGTTTGAAAGGGCAGGCTTACCTTCTGATAAATTTGCTTCACCTTATGCCAATGAACAAGCTGCACGTTCTGCAAATGGCGGAGCTTATCCCCCTGATTTATCCTTGATTATAAAGGCACGACATGATGGAGCCAATTATGTTTATTCTTTACTTACTGGCTACAAAGATGCTCCAGATGGGTTCAATCTAGCCAGTGGCAAAAATTATAACATATATTTTGAAGGTCGGCAAATCTCAATGCCAGCCCCAATTCTTGAGGACAATCAAGTTGAATATAAAGACGGAACTTTTGCCAGCAAGGAGCAAATGATTGTTGACGTTGTAAATTTTTTGCACTATAGCGCCGAGCCAGAAATGCAGGATCGCAAAAAAATGGGCGTTAGAACAATGATCTTTTTGTTTATTTTGCTAATAATTTTAGTTATGGCAAAAAGAGCAATATGGCAACAAGTTAAATAAATTTAAATTAAATTTTTATGAGCTTTGAATTTAGTGATGAAAATAAAAAAAAGATTGAAGAGATTTTAAAAAAATATCCAACAGATCGCAAAAAATCAGCAGTAATGCCTTTGCTTGATTTGGCTCAACGCCAGAATTATAATTGGCTTTCTAAAAGTGCCATTGAGCAAATTGCTAAAATATTGGCAATGCCAGAAATTAAGGTTTATGAGATTGCTAGTTTTTATACAATGTATAATCTTAAGCCGGTTGGAAAATATCTTTTACAATTTTGCAAAACAACGCCGTGCATGCTTCGTGGCATTGATCAAATTCTTAAAGATTGCGAAAAAAAATTAGGTATTAAGTTGGATGAAACCACTGCTGACGGGCTTTTTACTCTCAAAGAAGTTGAATGTCTAGGTGCTTGTGTTAATGCTCCAATAGTGCAAATTAATGATGACTATGCTGAGGATTTAACTTCAGAAAAAATGATGCAAATCCTTGAAGATCTCAAGGCTGGTAAAGAATTTAAAATTGCTCATCAATAATTCTCCTTAAAACTATGGTTGTCTTAAATTTTTGTAATTTTTAATGATCTAGTAAACCAAAGCTCTTATCGGTCCTAATGCTATGCTGGTTTATCGATTTTTCGATGTTGTTGATAATTTATACCAAGTCCCATCTTTAAAAAAATTATAACAAAATATTTTTGCCAGTCGTGCTAAAGCAACGACATGATTTTTGCCAGTCGCACTAAAGCTTTGATCATGATTTTTGCCAGTCGCACTAAAGCTTTGATCATGATTTTTGCCAGTCGCACTAAAGCAACGACATGATTTTTGAGATAAAAATCTTTAAAAAATGAAGCCGTATATCTATACAGCTGAGGTCTTGTCGTTGCCGTTAGGCGCGACTTTTTAAAGTGTCGTTGCCGTTAGGCGCGACTTTTTAAAGTGTCGTTGCCGTTAGGCGCGACTTTTTAAAGTGTCGTTGCCGTTAGGCGCGACTTTTTAAAGTGTC
>JBJTWJ010000160.1:0-7125 GCA_046081665.1 Alphaproteobacteria bacterium
AATTTATTTTTTTTAATTTATTTTTAATTGGCATAAAAAACAATTCTAAAAAATATTTTTACTAAATAATACCATTTTAAATACAAAATAATAATTGTTAAAAATAAATTTATCTATATACAATAACAAATATAATTTAATATTAATTCTTTGTCTTGCTCTTTTTTTAATTACCTCATGCACTGGTAATGGTTGCGTTGAAGCTGATGATTACGGAGAGTTTGAAAATCAATTGCTTGAGGTTTACGCCAACACTACCGAAAATAGCTGTAAATTTGATACTACAAAACTTGTTAATGACACCCAAGCTCAAGGTGCTGGAATGGTAGAATGCTTATCAAAAAATCAAAAAACCCTTGATGGTCAAGTATATACTGGATGTTCCAAAGTTTCGCCTTACAGTAGGTTGTATGAATGTTTTTCGATATGCTACAATCAGTGTTTAGTAGATTTAATGAAAAATTCTCTTAATACAGAACCATCATGGATTGCAACCAACTCTGTTAGCTCTGGATTAAAACCATCAATTACAATTTATCCAGATAGTCAAATTAGCATTAAGGTTCAAGGCAATGTAAAACTTGGCAAGGAAATCTATTCAGCTTATTTTCCAACAGACTCCAGAAACTCAGTCTATGATACTATAAAACTTGATTCCGAACCATCAGCTACAACCTATAACAAATACTTTATCGACCTCAATTCTAATTCGCCTACATATTTAAATATTTACGGAAATTGGATCGATACCGCAGATCCATCTCCAGATACCGGATCAACTAGAACAATAGGTCCGGGCACTTCATCATTTTATAAACCTCCCATTGGTGTATCTCTTGACTCGACAAGTAGCTCAATTATTAACGGCCTAAAAAGACTGTTGATTTATGCTATACCTCATCCCGAAGGTTACTCACTTAAAACTTCTTGTTTAGGAGAAATAGTTTCAGGATCGACCAATAAAGAATCAAACTGCATCTTGGGTATGCCATTACTAGCTGATCCAAGAGTTTGGACATGTTCTTATCCAAGCGCTTCAGTTGGGAGTCCAGCAACATCTGCAACTTGTACAAATAGCACTTTAATTGCCGATAATTATCGCTCTTTTTATGGATCCTCAAAATATTCAGCAAACGAGATAAATAGTTATTATCCAGTTTCAAATAATGCAAAACTTACCCAACTTGGCACTTATGGTGGCTTTATCAGATGGACTGGCGATGGCTTAAAACAAACAAGTTTTGACCCTTTCGTTAGAGATGGTGTTTCTTGCGTAGCATCAGGAAATTGTTCAAATTTAGAGACCATGGATCAATATCTTGATGGCAGAATTATTGGCAATATTTCTTCAGGAAATGTTGAGATTACCAATCGCAATAATTTTGCAAAAAGAGTTTATTTTCGCTCACTTGCACCAGATACAACATGTCAATCTGGATATTCAATAAACGTTACCAATCTTGATCCAAGAAGCGTTAGCTACAATACTTTGGTTAACATTCCAATAACAACTTCATGGAGTAATCAGTTTGTTGATTTAGAACCAAATGGTGGGAAGTTTTCAATACAAGCCAATGTTCGCGCAAATACATCTGGGGTTAATTGTGGAAATTTTTTAGCAATCAAATATATTCCTTTTCATGATATCGTTGTTAGTAAATCCGGATATGTAAAATTTACCAATGTTAGAGGAAGTGGACCATGCACAGTGAATGCCAGAATAATTAACACTTCAGCACCTGATCAAACCTATTATGAATTTGCAACAGATACTCAAGATCCTTTAAGTACTATTAACGTTCCATGGAGCTCTTCATATTTGACAATGAGTTGGTCAAGTGAAGTTTTTATTAGAAAAAATCAAACCATTCGATTCATTCCAACAAGTTGGAATGGAAGTTTTGCAACTCCAAGTGGCTTTGCCCAGTGTGGAATTGGTATGGCAATGTATATCACTCCTAGACCTGCAGTTTTGTGCAAAGGAACTATTACCGATTACAATTTTAACAGTCGATGTCAAATTGATTATGATTCAACAAATGCTGTAATCGGTTGCAAACCATATTCAGTCGATTGTGAAGATCCAAATCAAGCGAGTTATTGCCCTTCTTCATCCAATTGCCAATTCAAATTAGCAAATTGCATTAATGGCTCAGAAACAACTGCTAAAACAGGTTGTACTGCTCCAAATACTGAAACTATTGGAACATGCACATATAACTCGTCAATTACCTCAGCGAAGTGCACTGCATGTTCAACCAAACTTCTTGAAGCAACAAGAGAAGTTCCTAAATATTCTGTAGCAAATGTTGATGCTTGTTTTGATCTGGAAAATTATACTGGCAGAGCATCTGATGTTACCACAACAGCAAATCAAATTCCTGGATCACTTTCAAATAAAGGTTTAAAATTTTTAGAAAATTTTAATGGTTATTATGGAAGTTTATGGCCAACCGCTGAAACAACACAAACCGAATCAGGTTCAAACATTGTTCATCAAGCTAAAAATCCAATTGTTACAACCCAAAATTCCCGATTAGTTTTTAGCTTTTTGGATGGTGCAAATTTTTTACAAACAAATACCGCAACTGCAAATAATTCTGGAACATTTAAGATTAAATTAGGCAATCCCATGAATTTCAGAAATGGTGAATGGTTGCAAATAAAATTATGCTCAGACTCGGGAAATAATTGCACCGGAACAAATCCAACTCAGGTATCTGGTCAAGGTAACATCTCCATGCACTCCACCCCGACCACCGACATTACCAGACAAATTTCAAATTATGATTTAGGAAATTATAAATTTGATTATTATGGCAATATTCTTCGCTACACAGCTCCAAATCTAAGTTATGATTGCTATTTAAATGGGATTGTTACTCAAGCTGGATCTAATTTTTATTGTCATGTTTTTGAATCGAGAACTACAAACGATTTGAATGCCATGAACACCGCTCAAAAACAAGCCCGACAAACCAATATCGAAAAATTAAGATTATCATTTAAAATTTTTGATCCAGAGCAAACTACTTGTTATTATGACAAACCTACAAATCTTGGTGGACTTCCATATAACGGAGTTAGCCCGCCCTTCGATGGCATATTAATTGATAATCCTGATGGAGATTCATCTTCACCAAGCACCAGTTATTGCGATAAAAAAACATTTGCCAATGGAGGAACCTGCACCTTCAAAAGCATTTGCGTTAATCCTTACAATAATAATTCTGGAAAATACGATGTTTTGGTTAGCGTTAAATCGGCAGTTAATAACAATACTTCAAAAATCATCAGCGGAATAGTTCGGCCATTTAGTGAAATATTTGATGGCTACACTATTGGCTCTAAGGCTTATCCAGGGGAAACAGAAAGATTATATCGTAACTTAATAAATCATCCTCAATATATTTTTACAATGAAGTTTGCTTTAGTTCTTATGTTTATATTTTATGGCATAGGCTATCTCATGGGAATCAGCGAACTAAATCAAAGTGAAATAGTAATGAGGTTTTTTAAAATTGGGATGATTTTTTTATTTACAAGCGAGGCAGGTTGGGAATGGTATAAATTACTTGTCGTTAGATTATTTAAGGATGGAACTGATTTCTTAGCATTTTCATTTGTTAGTAATTTCGATGATTCTCCAGAGATACTTAGCGCTATAGGTAGTAATAATTTTAGTGACAAGGGCTTACTATTTAGAAGCGTTGATAAAGTTTTAAATATTGCATTTTCAGATACAGTTTCAAAAAAAGTAAGTAGCTTTTTATTCTCCAATTTTTTTGGTTGGGCATATCTTTTAATTTTCTATTTTGGTATTTTAAAATATGTTTACGCTGTTGCTACCACAGTTATGCTTTTTCTTACTGCTAAATTTTTCATGTCAATTCTCTTTGTAGTTGGACCAATTTTTATTCTCTTTACTCTCTTTAATCAAACTAAAGATTTTTTTGATCGGTGGTTAAAATATATGATAAGTTTTTCCATTCAGCAAATTCTAATTGCTTCAACAATGGCATTTTTTAGTTTATTACTTTATGAGATTATCAAACTTATTTTAAGTTTTAAAATCTGCTGGGAAGAAATCTGGGTAATTAACTTTCCTTTTAGAATATCCTTAATGTCTTTTTGGACAATAAGCAATGTTCCAAAAAGCACTTTTATTCAAGCTGGAAGTTATAGTGCTGGATCAAATCAATCAATCCCATCATTATTTTCTATAATGTTTTTCTGGCTTGTTTCTTCAATGATGAAACACATGATATCCTACATGGATACTTTAGCAACTGCACTGGGAGGCGGACTTCAATCCTCAACTCTTGGCTCTGGATTAAAATCTGCAGCCATGAAAATTAAAAATACCGCTAAGGATTATGGTAAAAAATATATGAACAAAGGGCTCAAAGAAACAGGCTTGGATAATGCAGTGGCGAGATTAGATAATTATTTATTTGATTCAGGAAAATTAGCTAAACAAAAACGAAAAAAAACAAAAGCTGATGGAGTTAAAAATTCAATGAATCAAAACGAAATGAAAGATGCTGGTAAACAAGCTATAAATGATTATAAAAAGAACAATGCTGAAGAAATTTCCAAGATGCCAGAAAAAGAGCGTGAAACAAAATTAAAAGAAGTACGCGATCAAGCCATGAAAGACAAAGGCAAAGAATTAGGTCTAGATGACAATAAAATTAAAGATATTATGAACAAAGGAGCAAAATTCTCGCCAACCTCAAGAAACACGATAGTTGCAGGTGCTCAATATTTAGCCCATAAAGTTCAATCTGCTCGAGGAAAAAATCAAGGACTTGGTAATGAAGCAATTAATGATACCTCGTTATCTGAATCGGATGTGAAATCAGCAATTAAAGGGATGGAAAGTGAAAAAAGAGCAGATTTTATCAATGATCTAAAAAACAATCCTAATGACAACAAAGATAAACTTAACATTGATAAATTAGAAAAATACGCCGATAGACAAAACCGAAAAGACGAAGCTGGCGATAAAAAAGAAAGCGATATTGGAGCTAAATTAGCGAGAATGAAAGTTGGAGCTGGTGACAAAATTGCCAGCGTAAAACAAAAAGCTAAAGCGGTAGTAAATGCTGTTAAAAATTTATTCAAATAAATTCGATCACGCAAAATTTTATAAATATTGCAATAAAATTATAAATAACTAGCATAATACATGTTTTTAAAATAACTAAAAAAAATTAATTATGAAAATAGCAATTTATCCAGGAACCTTTGACCCAATTACTTTTGGTCATCTTGATATCATCAAAAGAGCAAGTGAATTATTTGATCAATTGGTGATTGGAGTAGCAATTGACAATAACAAAAATCCCCTTTTTTCAGCTGATGAAAGAGTTGAAATTATAAAAAAGGAAATTGTAATTCTTAAAAATTTTCCAAAAATTTCAGTAGAAAAATTTGATGGTTTACTTATTGATTTTGCCCAAAAAAAATCATCTAAAGTTATCATTAGAGGGCTTCGAGCAGTATCTGATTTTGAATATGAATTTCAAATGTTCGCGATGAATTCAAAGCTAGATAATTCTATTCAAACGATTTTTTTACCAGCATCGGAAAATCATCATTTTATTGCCTCTAAATTAGTTAAAGAAATTGCTCGTCTTAAAGGCGATATTGCTAATTTCGTATCCTTGGATATTGCTCAAAAATTATATAAAAAAATTCATGGCTTATAATTTAGATGTTAAAAATAATTATCCAACCCTATGGCTTCTATCAGATGATCGAGCAGGAACTTTTTCACAATCACTAGCCCTTGCCAAAGCTTTAAAACACAACTATCAAATCATCGATATAAATTATAATTTTTTTAGCAAATTGCCAAATTTTATTTTACAAATAAATCCAATACATTTTAATAAAAACGCCATAAATCAATTAATAAAAAAAACAGTTAACAATAATCAACAACCACAAATAATTATTAGCGCCGGAAGAAAATCATCGTTAATTGCAATTTTTTTAAAAAAAAAATTTAAAACCACAAAATTAATTCACATCATGCAACCCGAAATCAATTACAATAAATTTGATTTCATAATTTTACCCAATCATGATCAGCCAAGATATAACACAAATAATATAATTTTTTCAATTGGCTCGCTGAATCAAATCAATGAAGAACTTATTCTTAAAAACAAGGAAAAATTTAAATATTTCTTTGAGAAAATTAATAAAAAAATCATAGTACTTTTGGTTGGTGGAAACTCAAAAAAAAATTTCTATGATGACCAATCAATTATCGAACTTTGTCAAAAAACTTCAGAATTTGTTAAGCAATTAGATGGTCATTTAATAATTTTAAACAGCCGAAGAACTCCTGAAAAAATTAACGACCTAATAAAAAAACACATTAATTGTTATCATGATTTTTTTGAGTTAAGTAAAGTAAAAGATAATAATCCTTATCTAGCTTCTATCGGATTTGGCAATTACTTCATTGCCACTGGTGACTCAGTATCAATGATTTCGGAATGCTGTTCAACTGGAAAAAATGTCTTTATTTTTGATAAAAATAATATCTCTTCAAAAAAACACCGCTTATTTCATCAAGAGCTATATCGAAATAATTATGCCCTGCC
This sequence comes from Alphaproteobacteria bacterium, assembly GCA_046081665.1. GTDB lineage: Bacteria > Pseudomonadota > Alphaproteobacteria > Rickettsiales > UBA1997 > CAILUF01. The sequence goes on from JBJTWJ010000160.1 coordinate 6,621, forward strand.
CTTAGAAAAAATATTTGAAAAAATATTTGAAAAAATAGCTGATCACACCTCGCAATCATTTGCTAATATAATTCAACAATTTCCCCAAAAAAAACTTGATGAAACTAATCGAATAGCCCAAATAATCTCTGGCAAATTTAAGAATTTATAAAAAATAAAATCAGCAATTTTATTAAATTATTTGCTAACATCTTTATTTAAATTTTATAAAAAATAGCATTAGAAAATTATCCAATTAAAATTATTTTTTTTGTTGCTTAGTTACTATATTTTTTTATTATATATACAGAAAAAAAAATTATTTCATTGGCATCTAAGCATTGCAATTCGATATTTTTCACTGAGCTAGTTAAAAAAATATTCTACATAAAACATAAATATTTCGTTAATTACTTAATTGGTTTTTTTTGTAAAAAAAAATAGCATTTTATTTAAAAAACAATTATATTTTAAAAAAATTTTATCTGCATCAATTAACATAATTTTGTATCTTTTAAAATTAAAC
>JBJTWJ010000161.1:0-4113 GCA_046081665.1 Alphaproteobacteria bacterium
CTCAAATTGCGTTTGAAGATTTGTTAAATTCAAACCAATTTTTTGATAAAAATAATCTGAACCAAAAAATTTTGATTGATCAATAAATTGACTACGAGTTTCAAAAAGCGGACGGTTAGGATTGGAGCTTTTGGCAAATAAACCAATCACCGACTGCGCAGAAAAATAATTGCTTAAATCAAGATTAATTATGCCTTTATCAACTATTTCACTAACGTTAAGAGAGTTGATTAGTTTTGCAGATCTTTCATCGCTTTTAGAAACTTCTTGATCTTCTTGAGTTTTTTCATTACCAATTTCTTTTGCTACGTTCAAAAATATTTTTTTTGCCGATTTAAAATTTGCGGTATTAATTTGTGAATAGTTGGCAGGATCTAAATCAGATGATGGGTGACGTCCGTTCCCACCATCAAAATTAACAAATCTTGTTTCGGCTAGCGAATAAACTGGATCGTCCATCCAACTTGTTGTTATGTAATAAAGCCCAGCATCGTTAATAGAAAAATTGTTTAATTTGTTAGCGTGAACGGTAATATTGCCTTGGGCAAGAATATTTGAAGCTTTATTATTCAGTGTCTGGGTATAAAAAAATAAATTTTTATTTGAGTGAATTAAAGAGGCGATTGAATTGGCGTTAGTTAATTGCTTAGCATAATAGCCCCAATAAGTGTTTTCACAATTATTTCCAAAACAACCATCTTGCTTATAATGCCAATCATATTGATTTAGTTTCTCTGATTCAGTATTTAATATTGTTCCTTTATTTTGAGGATCAAGAACTGCATTAAATGGATCAATGGTTCTTTTGTTTTCAATGGTTTTAGCATAAATTTCCATATCGCCATCATAGCTGATAATTTTTCCTGAACTATTGGTTAGTTCATTGATTTTATTATCATCAGGGTTATAAAGCGGATTATTTAAAGCATATTTTTGAATGATTAATTTGCCTTGCGAATAAATTACCGCATCAGTTTTATTGGTAAGATTATTGCCAACATTAATTTCAAGATTCCCCCCTGCAAGAATTAGAGCCTTAACATCATTGGTTAAATCATTGGTAATATTAAAAATTAAATCACCTGCCACTTCAACCTTGCCAGTGTTGATAAAATCTGCAACATCTAAACTATAATTACCATTAACAATTATTGAGTTTATAGAATTTTGATTAACAATCCCTTGTTTTGCATCTAAAGTTAATAATCCTTGATAAAGATATTTTTCTTTACCATCTGCGCTTTTAATTTTGGTTCTTGAACCTGCGATAATTTCAGCATTGAGGTTATTGTTGATATTATTTTCAAGCGAAGTTAAATGCAGATTGTTTTTAGCCGAAAGTGTTGCGTAATTGCTTAAGAGATTTGTAGCGGTGATTGAAAGATTGTTATTGGCGATGATTGCAGTGCCAGAATTATCAACGCCAAGAGCACCGTTGAGAAATGTGTCAAGAGCAATAATTTCTATATCGCCATTACCCTGAAGATTAATTTTATTGGTGATGTTGTTGGCAGAAATTTTAATTTTACCATCACTTTTTAAATCTCCTGCTATTGAATAATCGGCTTTTCCTAAAGCAAATTCTAAAAGATTTTTGGCGTAAAAATTACCTTTGTTATTTTCAATTGTAATTGGTTGTTCTTTAACATTAAATACCCAAGTTGGTTTTAAATCAGCAAGAGTTAAGTTTTGTAATTTTAAATTATTTTTGGCTTCGATTTTTCCATCGGAGTTATTAATAGAGTTGGTTTTAATAGTAATATCGTTAAGTGCAAAAATTTGGCTATTGCTGGTGTTGTTGATAATTTCATTGGCATTTAGAGTGAGGTTATTTTGACTGTAAAGTGAGTTGTTGTTATTTATCTGATCAGCATTGATAATCAAATTGGCATTGGCAATAAGTTTATCGCTATTACTAACTGTTTGAGCGTTAATTTCTAAATCATTGCTGGCAGCAATTTCGCCAAGATTAGAAAAATTAAGAGCCTTGATGGTGAAATTATTTTTTGCTAAATTCGCTAGCGAATAATTGATAAAATCCTGCGATTTCGATTCAATATCAACATTAGCGCTACTCAAAAATTTTCCATAATTTTTTATTTCGCCAAAGGCATTTATCAAAATGTTATTTGCTAAATCTTTAGTTTGCACAACCCCATTTTGAGTAATTGAGCCTTGCTTGGAAGTTATCTCGATATTGGCTTGATTGGCATTGCCAGTTGAGGAAATGTTGGCATAGTCAATATTTCCCAAAGCATCAATTACAATTCCCGCCCTTTGGGCAATTAAATCTGCAGAATATTTAATGCCAAATCCTTGTTGCGTGGCAATCATAAAAATTTTGCCAGCTTGAATTTTGCCAAGATTTGAAGCATCAATTGCAACTTCAGATGGTATGTTGTTTAAAGTTGTTGCGTTATCAGAAGCAACAGCTTTGGTAAGATAATTAAAAGAAGCATCACCAGTTCGCAGATTAACATCATTTGCGCCGCCATAAATTGGTGCAACAATATTCATAACATTGGCCACTAAATCACTGTAATCAACGCTTTCTAGATCAAGTCCACCACCGGTTATAACCAACTTAGGTAAAAAACCATTGCCTTGATTGTCAATAATTTGTGAACCGTTGCTTAATTTAAAAGTTAAATTACTAGCATCGGCGTTAAACTGATTTGCTTTACCAACAACCGTCGTTAATTTGTTAGTATTAATAAATCCTGCACCATTCATCACAAAGCCATTTGGATTTGCCAAAATTAAATCGGCCTTACTGCCAACAATTTCAGTGTAGCCGTTGATTTGCGAGATATTGTTAGAAGTAACTTCGTTTAAAATTATCGAAGCCGAACCAGAATTTTTTAGATTAACATTATCAATGATCAATCCGCCAATTTGGGTAAGAACAACACCGCTTTGATTGTTGATGGCATTGTTTAAAATCAAGCCGATTTGATTGACATTATAATCGCTAAATTTGTTGTGAGAAAGACCTGAAGAATTTGGAGTAGCGATGTTGACAAGCGGGATGTCATTTGCAGATCTTTGAATTTGCGTATTAGTTGAGCCATCAGCAGTGATTGGCAATTCAGAGCTACTAGCCAAGGCATTGGAAGTTAAAACAACAATTAAAAAAAATTGCTCAATTAACAAACATAGAGTTGAGAAAAAAACAAAAATTTTTTTAATTTTCTTCAGCGAACAAATTAATTTTACCGCAAATTTTAAAATTAATTTTAGAGATTTGTTAACAAGAAATTTAAGAGTTTTAACGATTAAAAAATTTGCAAAAAAAGAATATTTTTTTTCTGTTAAGAAACAGCAAATTGTTATGCCAAGAGTATTTATTTTTTTACAAGGCATAAAATATCTGAATAATTTTATGAGCGATGTTAGTAAATTTAATTCAGTCATTATGAGGCGATGGTTTTAAAAATGATCTAAAAAAATGTTAAATAATTTCCGATATTAAATTTTAAATTGAACTTAATTATAAAAGTTAAATAAGCATTTAAATCAAATTTTAGAATCAACTAAATTCAGTTAAAATTAAATAAAACCAAATAATTATTAAATAATATTTGAATTATTATTAAAAATTTTAGTTGTTACACTTTTATACTCAAGTTTTTTTAAAAATTATCTATGCAGACCTTAAATTTGAGTCAATTTTATATGAATATACGTCGTTGCGACAAGTCGTTGCCTTATCCCCCTACAATATTTCTAAAACCTGCAAAGCACTGGGACTGTATGCTACATCAATTGAGGCTTGTACCCCTACATTATTTTTGTGTCTCGTAAAGCACTGGGGCTGTAGTCTACATACGCTTTCAGGTGGAGCGGATATTTTGGACTTAACGGTAGTTAAGATTATAGAATCCGCTCCACCTGAAAGCGGACGTATTTAGAGCCTGATGGTTTCTACGAGTTCATTTAAATAATTTAGAGGATGGTGTGATCCAGATGTTGCGACGGGATTTGTTGTATTGCTTCCACTGGTTGCTGTTCCAGGAGTTCCACTCCTTGCGTTGAGCCTGGCGATAGCCCTTGTCCTTTCCTTTCTGTTTGCCCTTGTCATAGCCTTTGTCATAGCCTTTGTCGTAGCCCTTG
>JBJTWJ010000162.1:0-2654 GCA_046081665.1 Alphaproteobacteria bacterium
AAGTGAATTTATAAAAAATAAATAAAAATATTAAAACATAAAATTATGAAAATTAAAATTTTATTCGTCATTGCTTTTTCTTGTAGTGCTATGTTTGCTAACTTGGCAAATGCTAAAACTCAAAACAACAAATTAGCAGATATTAAAATTAATAATCAGCAAGATAATGACAATCGAGAAGAGCTTCATTCTGTTGATTTAGAAAAGCTTTATAAAGATGCTGAAAATTATTATAAATTAGCCAAGGCTTGGCAAAAATTAAAATGCGAACCTAAAAGTGGTTTCATCTGCACCAAGCATGAATGCAAAAGAAAGGATATTTCAGCTCATATAATTCTCGATAAAAAAAATAAAACCGTATCACGCTGTGAGAATGAAAATTGTGAAACATTTGTTGCGCAGTTTGAGCAAACAGGAAGTTTTGTCAATATTCAAAGTAAAGGTCCGATTGGATCATTGATTAGAATTCTTGGCGATAGTCGTTACAAGGAGATTACTACAGTTGGTCTTGATGCCTACATTGCCAATGGCAATTGCACAATTTATAACGAAGAAAATAATTAATAAAATAACTAATAAGTTATTTTTATAATTAAATTTTCTTTAGATTAACAACTCTTAACAGCAATGAATCGCCATAAAATACAACTAAATAAATTGCCAAATAATTTATCAAATAAATTATCTAAGGGTTTTTCTTTAATTGAGCTATCAATTGTTATTTTGATAATTGGCATATTAGTTGCAGGAGTTACGCAATCCTCGCGTTTAGTAGGATTGATGAAATTATCAACCGCAGTTCAAATTACCAATAGTTCAGATGTTAACTCCATAAATGACATAGTTTTCTGGCTTGAACCTACCAAAGATTTTGCTTTTGGGGTGGGAACTAATGCTTCATTTGATTTTAATGCCAATATTTATACTGATGTCGATAAGCCATCTGATCAGGATCGCATTGGTAGATGGAATGATATTTATGTTCGCAATAATTCTGCCAAAAAAAGTGCCATTCAAAATGCTCTAGCGCGTCAGCCAAAATATATCGCTAGTGGCATTAACGGCTTGCCCTCAATTCATTTTGATTCAACTACTTCACAAGCAATGTGCATGCATGCTCCATTCAATATTGATCGTGGTATTACCCCTAATCTATCGCTTTTTGTAGTTTATCGTTGGCTTAACACATTTGCTTCTTTTGATCAAAAATTATGGAGTGCTGATAATTTGAACTGGGATCGTCAAGCAATTTTGAGATGTTGTGGAGGTGGAACTGAAGGCAGAATTTCATTTGGAGGGGGATCTGTATTAATTCCCAATCTCAATACCGCAAATGTTAATCAAATCTTTTCGCATATTTCGCGAACTAACGTTACCAATGGTTCAATGGCATACATCAATGGTGCAACCCCTGTTTATTTTACTGAAAGTAATCCGTCAGTAAGTTATCCAGCATTAACATTCCCTGGGGAAAATAATCAAAGTTCTGGCATGACTTTGGATGGTAACTGCGTTAACAATACCAAATATTATCATTGCTGAGTTTATTGCCTTTGATCGAGCATTAAATCTTGAGGAAAGAGTTACTGTTGAAAAATATCTTAGTAAAAAATGGGCAATAAAATTAAACTAAATTATCATTTATTAAGTTGAAATGGTATTATTTAAGATTTGGTGATTTTAGTTTAAGCTGGAAGTTAACATCCAGATTGCTTTATCATGAATTTTTGAACGCTGAATAAATAAATCAGCACTGGCTTCATCACCTTCGCTTTGGGCAATTTCAATGGCTTCACGCAATAATTTAGCAACGATGGTGTTATCATTTACTAAATCTTGAAGCATATTTCGGCTATCAAAATTTTTGTTAGGATTGGCCAAATCGCTAACTTTTTTAAAATGATCAAAATTACCCTCAACTCTTGAACCTATTGCTCTAATTCGTTCAGCAATTTCATCAACCGCTGTAAACATATCTTCATATTGTAATTGGAATAATTCATGCAAGGCTTTGAAATTTGTTCCGGTAACATTCCAGTGATAATTCTGAGTTTTAAGCATTAAAGCGTAGGTATCGGCGAGAATTTTATCAAGGGCGATAAGAGTTTGATGGTTTTTCATTTTTTTTTTGTAAAATTATTTTGGAATTATTGATTTAAAAAATTAATAAATTTATGAAACTAATTACAAGTTAATTAATTTTTTTTTGCCAGCAAAATTTACATTTTTTTTTTGTAATGAGATTTTTGAATTATACCAATTCAATCTTTAAAAAAATATTTTGTTATAATTTTTTTTAAAGATATCGAAATGGTATTAGCTTCATCATTGATTGCTTTGAGTTTTTCTTCACCTTTTTTATTACCAAACCAATGAGCAATGATATCAGAAATTGGTGATTCACAGAATTTATAACCAGATGATCCATTATCCTAAAAGCTAACTGCCTCAACTTTATCGACTCGATTTGGTGAAGAAGGTTATTGCAATTCTAGTTTGCTGGAGAGGAAGTCATACCATTTCAACTAATAAATGAACCATTTAGGTATTTATAAATTAAGCTTTATCTTTTTGGCTAAAAATCTTCAAAAAGCCTCAGCTGTATGGATATACAGCTTCATTTTTTAAAGATTTTTATCTCAAAAATCTGTCGT
>JBJTWJ010000163.1:0-5490 GCA_046081665.1 Alphaproteobacteria bacterium
TGCAAATTCTAAAAATAATTCTGAAAAAAATTCAGCCAACAAATCCTCCAATCAAGATCCTAATCCCGATCCTGATAACAAGGAAGATAAAAATAAAAACTTATCTGATAAAAAAAATCCCCCTGATTATGATAGCTCGAATAATAGTTCGAATAATAGTCAAAATAATCATAAATCTTACGAAAAAAATAATCATCAAGCTCATCATAATAAAGCTTTTGATCACAATAAAAACGCTTATAATTCCAAAAATAATAACCAATTCGAAGGTGATCTTTTAGATAAAATTGTTGACAAGATTATAAATTTTATTAATTCGTTTAAAGATAACAAAAATAAGTTACCAAATTCTGATAAATCAATTCTTGGCTTGATTGCTTTATCATTTCTCCTGCTTTACTTGAGTTTAGGTTTTTACAAAGTAAACACTGACGAAAATGCTGTAGTTTTATATTTCGGAAAATTTCACAAAATCTCAACCCCAGGTTTAAATTATTACATTCCCTTCCCTTTTGGACAGGTTATTAAAAAAAGCGTAACCAGTGTTAACACAGAAGAATTTGGCTTTGCCTCAGATTCACGCAAATCTTCAAAGCGAAATTTTGACGCTGAAAGCTTGATGCTTACCGGTGATGAAAATATTGTCGATATTGAGTTCCAAGTGCAATGGCAAATTGCTGATATTCGTGATTATGTTTTTAACATTGTTGAACCTAACCAAGCAATTCGTAAATCAGCAGAAAGTGCTATGCGCGAGATAATTGCCCGCTCTCCAATTGCCGATGCTTTATCCGATGGTAAACAACAAATCGAACAAGATGCCAAAAATCTTTTACAAGAAATTCTTGATGCTTATGGTGCAGGGGTTAGAATTATCCTTGTGCAATTAAGAAGAGTTGATCCTCCTTCACAAGTTATTGATGCATTCCGCGATGTGCAAACAGCCAAAGCTGATAAAGAGCGTGAAATTAACCAAGCCCAAGCCTATGCCAATGACATAATTCCTAGAGCCAGAGGTCTTGCAGCTCAAATGCTTGAACAATCGCAAGCTTATTCCAAAGAAATCGTTGCTAACTCCGAAGGTGAAGCTGGAAGATTTAGCTCAATTTATAATCAATATTCCAAAGCTAAACAAGTTACTAAAAAACGTCTTTATCTTGAAACGATGGAGCAAATCTATCGTAACATGGATAAAATTTATGTTGATCGTTCAGTTGCCAAATCAGCAATTTTACCGTATTTTTCAGTTAACAATCCCATAAATAATGCCATCAGCAATATTAGCGATTCAACAAATTCCCCAAGAGTTGTTGAAAATACTTCAAAACCAATTACAACAACTAATAAACCATAAATTATAATTTTTTAAATATGAGTAATAGAATTAAACAAATTTTAATTTTTGCTACTATCGCCATTATTCTTCTCGCTAGCTCAATGTTTACTCTTGATCAAAGACAGCAAGCTTTGATCCTACAATTTGGTGAGCCAATACGCGTTATTAAAACTCCGGGAATAAAATTTAAAATGCCTTTTTTACAAAATATTGTAATTTTTGACAAAAGAATTATTGATCTTGGAATTTCCGAGCAAGAGGTTATTGCTTCAGACCAGAAACGCTTAATCATCAATGCTTTTGCAAAATATCAAATTGTTGATCCATTAAAATTTTACTCAACAGTTGCAACCCAGCAAGGGCTTTCCAATAAGCTATCAGGAATTATTGATTCTAGTTTAAGGCAAGTTATCGGTGAAGCATCGCTTAATGAGTTACTCACTGAAAATCGATCAGATATCATGGCCAATATCAAACAAGCAGTTAGCAAATCATCAGAAATTTTTGGGATTAGCATTGTTGATGTTAGAATTATGAGAGCTGATTTACCTCAAGAAAACTCAGATGCAATTTTTGCAAGAATGCAAACTGAGCGTGAAAAAGAAGCTCGTGAAATTCGTGCTAAAGGAGCAGAAGAATCCGATCGAATTCGTGCAGAAGCCGATAAACAACGCACAATTATTATTGCTGAGGCCAAAAAAACTTCTGATTTAACCAGAGGTGAAGGCGATGCAACTTCTATTAAAATTTATGCTGACTCTTATGGCAGAGATCCAGAATTTGCTGAGTTTTATCGCTCGATGTCTGCATATCGTGAAGCTTTAAAAAATGAAAAAACCAAAATGGTTATCTCCCCAGATAATGAATTTTTTCGCTACATGAACACCTCAAAATAATCTAATAATTTTAAAAATATGTTAATTGCCATAAAAAATAAATATTTTAAAAAATCACTTACCACTATTACCGCAATTGCAGTATTAATTTCAATATCTTGCCTTGGCTTGGCTTTTGATGCCAAATCTCAAGAAAACAAAATAAATCTCTCACCAAAAAATATTGCCCAAAAAAATCCCAGCAATGATGTCAAAAATTCTTCCAACTCTTCAAGCAATTCATCGCTACCTAGTCCTGAAACAAACAATAAAAAGAACTCAGCAAATATTAAAAACCCTGACAGTTCCAATCAAATAGCTCGCGAGGATTCATCTTTAAAATCGTCATCTTCTAAAACTACCCCAGAAAAAAATAATGAAAAAAATTCTGAAAAGAATTTAGAAAAAAGCCTTGATAAAAACCTCGATAAAAACCTTAATGCCAATAAAACAGCTCCTTCAACCACAAATGCACCTGCAGATAAAAACCCCACAGATAAAAATCCTCAAGAAAATAATTCTTCCGATAACTCAAAAAATTCTTTAAAAACTCAATTGCCAAAAACACCTAATCTTACCGCTAAATCATCTTCAAAAAATGTCACAAAATCTACAGAACCAATGCCTAGTCGTCAACAAATTAACAATGGTTTTGCCGATTTAGTTGAAGATTTATTACCTTGTGTAGTCAATATCACCTCATCACAAGAAATTAAAACTAACAACATGTTTGAAGATAATCTTATTGAAGAATTTCCTAAAACTCCTTTATTTGACGAGTTAAAAAAACATCTCGAAAAACAACTGCGTGGACCAAATGAAATAAAAAGAAAATTATCTTCAATTGGCTCAGGTTTTATTATCTCCAAAGATGGTTTGATTGTTACCAATCACCATGTTATCGACGATACCACCGAGATCAATGTTAATCTTTACGATGGCTCAAAATATAAAGCTAAAGTTGTAGGAATTGATAAAAAAACTGATATTGCCCTACTCAAAATCAATCCCAACAAAGAATTAAAATTTGCAACTTTTGGCGATTCAACAACTGCCAGAATTGGTGAATGGGTTATTGTAATTGGCAATCCTTATGGGCTTGGAGGATCGGTGAGTGTTGGCATAGTTTCAGCGCGAGGTCGAGATATTAACAATGGTCAATCTGACGAATATATTCAAACCGATGCAGCAATTAACAAGGGCAATTCTGGAGGTCCGATGTTTAATGCAAGAGGTGAAGTTATTGGCATTTCAACGGCAATATTTTCACCATCAGGAGGCAGTGTTGGTATTGGTTTTGCTACACCCTCTTCTTCTGCTATTCAAGTTGTCAGACAATTACGCGAGCAAGGCGAAGTTACGCGTGGTTGGATTGGAGTTTCAGTGCAAGATATTTCCGAAGAAATTGCCGAATCAATGAAGCTTGACAGCACCAAAGGAGCGTTCGTAGTTGATATTATCAAAGACTCACCAGCTGACAAGGCAGGGCTTCTTCCCACTGATATTATTTTAAAATTTGAAGATCAAGAAATTGAAGACATGAAATTTTTACCCAAGGCAGTTGCTAAATTTCCAGTTGGCAAAACTGCCAAACTCCAAATTTTTCGTCAAGGCAAAATCAAAAATCTTAAAGTTACTATTGAAAAGCTTAAAGATAGTGAGATTAAAAAAACTTCTGAAAATCGTTTGCTTGAAAAAAAACCAATTGCTAATCCTAAAGGCTCAGCTCCAATTTTAGGAATGTCTTTGGCTGAGTTTAAAAGTAAAATTCGTAAAGATAAAAATGAAGTTACTATCGAAGGTCTGCTGATCGTTGAAGTAAATCCAAAATCTGAATCAGTTGAAAAAGGGCTTAGTGTTGGCGATATTATCCTTTCAGCTAACCAAATTCCTACCAAAAATCTTGACGATCTAAAAGAAATAATTGATGAAACAAGCAAAGGTAATAAAAAATTATTTTTATTTATCAGACGAGGAGAGTCAAGCTTCCCTGCGGTATTAAACTTGAAATAATTTTTTTAAATTTATTCAAAATTTTTAAATGATTACTACGCACTGCCCTGCCAAGATCAACCTATGTCTAAAAATTCTTAACCAAAGACCAGATGGCTTTCACAACTTGTTATCCTTGGTTAGCAAAATAAATCTTTTTGATGTATTAAGTGTTGAAAAATCGTCAAGCTTTTCTTTAAAAATTTCTGGTCCGTTCGCTAAATTAATTGATAACAATAATAATTTATTTTTAACAATTTTAAACTATTTCCAAGAAAACTACTCAATAAATAATAACTTAAAAATAACTCTTGAAAAAAATATTCCTGTTGGGGCAGGATTGGGTGGAGGGTCGTCCAATGCTTGCAGTTTTATGAATATTCTTAATCAAATTTTTGAACTGAATTTATCAAATCAAGAATTGCAAAAAATTTCCCTAAATTTTGGCTCAGATATTGCCTTTTTTTTTAAAGAAACTCCCCAAATTATGATGTCCAGAGGCGAAGTTCTTCATGATTTTAATAATCTAAAAAAACTTCACATAGTTTTAATTTATCCACAAATTAATTTATCTACTAAAAAAATTTTTAGTGAATATTCCTTAACTAAAAAACCAACAAGCAGTCAAGATAATTTACCAACTCATGATCAAAATTTCTTAAAAAACTTTTCACAACAACAATTTTTTCAAATGGCAAATGATCTTGAAAATATTGCCATTAAGCATGCTCCAATAATTGAAGAACTTAAAAATATTTGTTTAAATTTTCAGCCAATAACTTGCAAAATGTCGGGAAGCGGCTCAACAGTTTTTGCAATTTTTGATAATCAAAAACAAGCACAATTAGTGAGCACTAAACTTCAAGAAAGCTATAACAATTTTTTTATAAAATACTTACAAAATATTTAAAGCAAAATTTGTTTGTAAAAAATTATCATGAGTTTTAAAATAAATTAATATTTTTTTAAATTATTCGGAGTGTAGCGCAGCTTGGTAGCGTACAAGGCTGGGGGTCTTGTGGTCGCTGGTTCAAATCCAGTCACTCCGACCATTTCTTCCAAACACTTAGAACATTTCTTCCAATTTCTTCCAGACACTTAGACCATTTTGATGATGTTGGTCTTGTGGTCGTTGATTTCAAATCCAGACACTTAGACCATTTCTTCTTTTGATGATGTTGGTCTTGTGGTCGTTGATTTCAAATCCAGACACTTAGACCATTTCTTCTTTTGATGATGTTGGTCTTGTGGTCGTTGATTTCAAATCCAGACACTTAGACCATTTCT
>JBJTWJ010000164.1:0-30416 GCA_046081665.1 Alphaproteobacteria bacterium
TTTTATCATTTTTATTTTTTTTAAGGTTTTCGGGAATAACAAAGGCATTAATTGTTCTTTCCACTACTCGGTCAAGGTCTTTAAAGCTGTTGTCATAAAATTCTGAAGTTATGAAATTAGCTTGTTTAGCTCTAACAAATCTTTTAAAAAGTTCAGTTATAGTTTTGCCATATTGATTGCTTGGAGCAATGATTGCAAAGTTAAGTTTGCCTTGAGAAATTGAATAATTGACAATTTTTTCAATTTGCGTTTCAGGAAGAATTCCGCTAATAAATATTCCTCCTTCTTTGTTGGTTTTGTTAATTAGATTTTGATTATTTGATAATGAAATAACAGTAATATTATTTTGCAAAGCAAGTTTTTCAATAGCTTCAACTGAACTACTGAATATTGGGCCAATAACAATTTTAATTTTTTTATCAATAATTTCCTTAAAAACTTTTTCACTATCTTTGGGATTGTCTTTGCTATCGAATAAAACTAAATCAATTAAACCATTTGGATCATTGTAAAATAGCGAAATTGTTGCGGTATTAAAGAGGCTAAAACCCAAATCTTTATTTTTACCTGAGAACGGCAAAAATAATGCTACTTGAATTTTTTTGGGATTAACTTTATTGGTTTTTAAGTTATTAGCAATTAAAAGATTTTGGCTGGGATTTTGGCTGGGGTTTTGGCTGGAGCTGGGCTTAGAATCACTGATATTATTATTAATTTGACTTGTTTTTAAATCTTGTTGTTTGTTAAAATTAAAATTATTATTTAACTTTTGACAAGAAAATAAAATTAAAGTTAACAATATTAAATAATTTTTCATAATTTTTCACTAATCTTAAATAAAATAAAACGCTAAATTTTATCAAAAATTTATTAATTTTGATAAAAACCACTATTGAATAATACCATTTCCACTTAATAAATGATAAATTAAGCAAGATATTTTTAAAGTCGTGCTAAAGGCAACGAAGTTTTTTTCTGGTCGTGCTTTCGCTAGCGACAAGATTTTTAGCTAAAAAAATAAAGCTTAATTTATAAATACATAACTGGTTCATTTATTAGTTGAAATGGTATAACTTAGGCAAGGAGCTCTAAATTAAAATTTCAATTAAATAGATACATAAATTAAATTACTTACTAAAATAATGCAAAACATTTTCACTAAACTACCAATAAAAAATATTTTTGATAATATCGAGCTAAATGAAAAAAATGCTCTGTATGTTGTTGCTACGCCAATTGGCAATTTATCTGACATTACGATTAGGGCTTTAAGAGTTTTAAGTGAAGTTGATTTTATTGTCTGTGAAGATAGTAGAGTTACCTCAAAACTTTTAGATCAATATCAAATTTTTGATAAAAAATTTATTGTTTATAATGACCATAGTGATGAAAAAATTTGTTTTAAAATTCTAGCTTTAATTCAACAGCAAAAAAAAATAGCATTAGTTAGTGATGCTGGAACTCCATTGATTAGCGATCCGGGATATAAGTTAATTAATTTTTTACGATTAAATAGTTGTCAAATTGTTGCAATTCCTGGAGCATCTGCGGTTATTGCTAGTTTATCAGTTTCGGGAATTGCTTGTGATCAATTTTTATTTTTAGGATTTTTACCAAATTCAGCAATTCAAAAACAAAAAATTTTTAAAAATTATAACAGAAATTTCTCTTGGGTTGCTTTTGAAACAGCAATAAGGCTGGTTGAAACATTACAATTATTACAGGAAAATTTTCCAAATTGCAAAATTGCTGTTGCCAAAGAGCTTACTAAAATTTATGAACAAATTATTGTTGGGGATATTGCTTTTGTTGTAGATTTTTTTGCAAATAATCCCGATAAAATCAAGGGTGAAATGGTGATAATTATTGAAAAAAATCACAAAGATTTTAAAGATTATTCTCTTCAAGACCTTGAAAAATCTATATTAAATGCCATTAATCAAGGAAAATCACTTAAAGATTTAGCTCAAGAATTATCTGAAGTTTATTCAGTTCACAAAAAAGAAATTTATCAAATGGCAATAAATCTTAAAAATAATTTGTAAAATATTTAAAATTAAAATATGTTTAAAATTGTTAATAAAAATAATCATTTCTTTGGGCTTGGTATTGAAAAATTAGCGATATTAATTTTTTTATGCAAAGGCTATCAAATAGTTGCTTGGCGATATAAAACACCTTTTGGTGAAATTGATTTAGTTGTTAAAAAATCTAATATTTTGATTTTTGTTGAAGTAAAATCAACTCATCACAATTTATTTAATCCTGAAATTGCTTTTCGTCAAAATCAAATTAAACGCTTTTTTAATGCAATTGAATATTTTGTTAAAATTAACATTCAATTTGTAAACTTGCCAAGAAGGCTTGATTTATTTGAATATAAGGGCTATTTTTCTTATAAACATCATCGTAATTTCATAAGTTGAAATTTAGTTTGCTAAGTTGTAAAATTTACAAAGTTCAACTTAAAATTGTTGACAAATTTCAAAAAAAATAAATTTAAAAAACTATTGTGAATTCTACAAATTCTAATGCACAAGCTAGTAATAGCTTTTATCGTATCAATGAACAAATCAAAGCTAAAGAGGTTAGGGTTATTGATCAAAATGGAAAAATGATCGGAGTAATCTCTGTTAATGAAGGAATTAGGCTTGCTCGCGAGGTTGAGCTTGATTTAGTTGAAGTTTCGCCAAATGTTTCTCCGCCAGTCTGCAAAATTTCTAATTTTGGTAAAATGAAATATGAGCTTCAAAAAAAATTAGCTGATGCCAAGAAAAAACAAAAAGTTATAGAAGTTAAAGAAATTAAAATGACCATTAACATTGGCAAAGGAGACTACGATACCAAGATTCGCCATACTAAAGAATTTATCGAAAAAGGTCATAAAGTAAAAATTTCAATTCGCATGAAAGGCCGAGAAATTACTCATCGTGATCTTGCTGAAAAAATGTTCATTGATATTTTACGAGATACTGAAAGTTTCGCTAAGGCTGAATTAGAGCCTAGGCTTGACGGTATGCAAATGGTTGCTATTCTTATCAAAAAATAAACTTAAACTATGCAAAATTTAATTAAGCAAATAGTTGATTATTCAAAAAAACCTCAATCGCTTAGCCAATTGCCCAAAGGCATTGATCCAAAAAACTTTATCAATTTTTTAGAAATATTTTACAGCGATAACAATCTATCAGACTTTGAAAATTATCGTCTTGAAGATCTGTTTCAAATGGCATTATTTAGTTTTGGTTTTCTTTGTGAAAAGAAAAACACTATCTCAAGGGTTAGAATTTATAATCCTCAAGAACTTGATCAATCATTGAAAAATGAATTTACAATCATTGATATTGTTAATAGTGATATGCCTTTTTTGGTTGATTCAGTAGTTGCTTTTGTTGATAAAAATGGCTTTAAAATAAAAAATGTTATCCATCCAGTTTATATTGTTGCACGCAGTAATGATGGGGTTTTTCAAGAAATTACTCTTGATAAAACAAATAATAACAACTTTGGTTATGAATCAATAATCCAGCTTCATATCAATAAAATTGACAACAAAAATTTTCAGCTTGAGATTCAAACGCAAATTCTGAAAATTCTTGATTCAGTCAAGCTCGTTGTTGATGACTTTAAGCCAATGATCAGTCTTGCCCAAAAAGCCCAACAGCAACTAGATAATTCAATTAAAATTGTTAAAGATCAACAACAGTTAACTGAAATTAAAGATTTCATTCAATGGTTAATTGATGGAAATTTTGTTTTTTTAGGAGCAAATGAATTTTCAATCGACAAAGATCAAAAAGATCAATATCGTCTCAACGAGGTTTCGTCTTCAGCCCTTGGAATGTTTCGCACCCCAAATGAAGAATTTAAACCGCAAGTTGTTAATTCATCAAGTGCTGAGGTTAATGAATCAATAACTAAACCTTATGTTATCGAAATCTTAAAATCGCGATATCGTTCTAAAATTCATCGCATTGCCAATGCCGAGAGAATTCGAGTTCAAAAAATATCGGCTCAAGGTGAAATAATTGGCGAATATCGGTTTATTGGTTTATTTACTTCGCCTGCTTATTTATCAAGCATTTCCTCAATTCCATTGATTCGCAATAAAATTCAAAAAGTTATCAATGATTCCCAATTTGCAAAGGGAAGTCATAATTACAAAGATCTTATAACCACTTTGGAATCATATCCGCGTGATGAATTATTTCAGATTAATTCTGAAGATTTGTTAAAAAACGCTACCGGTATCGTTTCAATATGCGGAAGATCGGTTGTTAAATTTTTTGCTCGCGAAGATAAGTTTAAACGTTTCGTAAGCTGTTTAA
Organism: Alphaproteobacteria bacterium; assembly: GCA_046081665.1. Classification (GTDB taxonomy): domain Bacteria; phylum Pseudomonadota; class Alphaproteobacteria; order Rickettsiales; family UBA1997; genus CAILUF01. Next base: position 4,329 of record JBJTWJ010000164.1, read on the forward strand.
TTTTCACGCCTCGTGATCGCAGTAATTCTGATGTTCGAGAGCAAATCAAAGAACTTTTAGCATTGCATTACAAAGGTGAAATTGCTGATTCATTTGTGCAAATCACCGAATCTAACTTAATTCGTTTTCATGTTATTATCAGAACCAATGGCTTTATTCCTGAAGTTGATGAGCGTAAAATTGAATTAGAAATTGAAAGAATGACCAAAGTTTTTAGCGATGAATTGCTCGATGCTATCAAAATTAAATTCAGTGATTCTAATGACGCTCAAAAATCTCTAGACTTATATTCTCGATATAAAAATGCTTTTTCAGTTAGCTATACCAATCGTTTTGATGCTATTGAAGCATCATGCGATATTGCATTAATAGAAAAATCTTTAAAAAATAATCAAGTTGTATTTGACTTATCATCTCCTGAGTTTGAAGGCGTTGAAAAGCCAAGTGATGATATGAAGGATATTTGCGAATTAAAAATATTTTCTCCACATCAACAAATTGTTCTTTCTAAAATTATGCCTTTGCTCGAAAGCTTTGGTTTTAACGTTATTCAAGAACACACCTACATTATCAACATTGAAGAAGACAAAAGAAATCGTTCAACCACCAAAGTTTGGCTTCAATATTTTCAAATAAATCTTACTAACAATAATCAAAGATTAACAGAAAATATTAAAAATAATTTTGAAGAAACCATTACTTTAATTTGGCAAAAAATTATTAGCTCATCTGCACTTAATCAGCTGGTTATTAAATGCGAACTAAACTTCAAGCAAGTCATGATGTTGCAAGCTTATTGCAAATATCTCTATCAAACTGGTTTTCGTTATTCATTGAATCAATTTGCTGACACCTTATCCTCATTGCCAGTAATTACTAAAAATTTAGTTGAGCTTTTTTACAGCAAATTTTCTCCTGAAAAAAAATCATCAAATCAATCAGCAATTGATAAAAACATCGCTATGATTGAGCAAGATCTAGTTACAGTTAAAGATGTTACGCAAGATGAAATTATTAGAAAACTTTTGAATGTTTTAGAATCTACTCTGCGGACGAATTATTTTCAAGTCAATAGCCAAGGTAATTTTAAAGGTTATTTGTCATTTAAATTTGCTAGTCAAAAAATTAATCATTTGCCTTTGCCAAAGCCTTATGCCGAAATTTTTGTGTTTGCCAATGATGTTGAAGCAATTCATTTGCGCGGAGGAAAAGTTGCTCGCGGAGGTTTGCGTTGGTCAGATCGTCATGACGATTTTCGAACTGAAGTGCTTGGATTGATGAAAGCACAGATGACTAAAAACGCCGTTATCGTGCCAGTTGGTTCAAAAGGTGGTTTTGTAATTAAAACTGATTTAACCAACTTTAATCGTGATCAAATTCAACAGCAAGCTATCGAATGTTATAAAACTTTTTTATCTGGGCTATTAGATATTACCGACAATGTTATCGATGGCAAAATTGTTCATCCACAAAATGTTGTTTTGCATGATCAGGCTGACCCTTATCTCGTTGTTGCTGCCGATAAAGGAACTGCTACTTTTTCAGATATTGCCAATGCAATTTCTATGCAATATAATTTCTGGTTGGGCGATGCTTTCGCTTCGGGTGGTTCAGTTGGATATGATCATAAGAAAATGGGAATTACTGCCAAAGGTGGTTGGATCTCGGTTATGAGACATTTTCGTGAAATGAATATCGATACCCAAAGCCAAGATTTCACTTGCGTTGGAATTGGCGATTTATCTGGTGATGTTTTTGGTAACGCCATGCTTTTATCTGAGCATATCAAATTAGTTGGGGCATTTAACCACTTGCATATTTTTCTTGATCCCAATCCTGATGTTAAAAAATCTTTTAGCGAAAGACAAAGAATGTTCAACCTTGCTCGTTCAACATGGATGGATTATGATCAGAGCTTGATTTCCAAGGGCGGGGGGATTTTTGAAAGAAGTGCTAAGTCAATTAAAATTAGCCCTGAAATGCAACAAATCTTAAAAATTAATGAGCAGGAACTTGCCCCTAATGATTTAATCAAGGCTCTTTTAAAGGCTGAAGTTGATTTGCTGTGGAATGGTGGAATTGGAACTTATGTTAAAGCTAGTGATGAATCTCACCAAGAAGTTGGCGATCGAGCCAATGATTGCTTAAGAATTAATGGCAATGATCTGCGATGCAAAGTGGTAGGCGAGGGTGGCAATCTGGGCTTTACTCAAAAAGGTCGAATTGAATATGCTCTCAACGGTGGAAGAGTTAACACCGATGCTATGGATAACTCAGCTGGGGTTGATTGTTCAGATCATGAGGTTAATATTAAAATTGCCTTAACATCGGCAATGCGTAGTTCAAAACTCGATTTAACTCAGCGTAACAAAGATCTAGAAGCGATGACCTCAGACGTTGCTCAGCTTGTTCTTAAAGACAATAAAGAGCAAACTCAAGCTATCTCAATTGCTCAGACCCAAGGTCTGGCATTAATTTCGCAACAAACCAAATTTTTGGATAAAATTGAGCAATCGGGTTTGTTGAATCGTAAAATTGAATTTTTACCAGAGCGTAAAGAAATTGAAAAAAGACAAAGAGAAGGCATTAGTCTTACTCGTCCTGAGCTCTGCGTCATGCTAGCTTATGGCAAAATGGAAATTTATAACGAATTGCTAGTCAGCGATTTAGTCAATGATAAATTTTTTGAAAAAGATTTATTGAGTTATTTTCCTCAGCTAATGCAACAAAAATTTCGAGATGAAATCATCAACCATCAGCTTCGTAAAGAAATTATCGCTACCCAAGTTACTAATTTTATTGTCAATAAAATTGGCATTAGCTTTGTTAATCAACTCGCCCAAGATAGCGGGTTTGCAATAGTTGATGTTATTCATTGCATCATAATTGTTTGCGAAGCTTTTGGAATCAATAATTTCCTTAGTGAAGTTGAAAAATTGGATGGTAAAATTGATTTTAAAATTCAAGCTAAAATGTTTATTAGCGTTAATAAATTAATCGATCGTTCAGTGTTATGGTTGCTTCGCAATCAAGTGCAAGGAGAAATTTCTTCTAAAATAATCGATTATAAAAAAGTTATAAACGAGTTAGCAATTATTTTGCCAGATGTTCTTGCCCATGATTCAAAACAATCTTACGAAAAAAAAGTTATAGAATTTACGCACCAAGAAATTGCTAAAAATCTTACAAATTTTCTTGCCTCAATTGATGCCATATCTTCGTCATTTGATATTTTTGAAATTGCTCAAAACACCAAACTGGAAATTAAAATAATTGCCAAAATTTATTTTGCAGTTGGCACTCGTTTTGCTTTAAAATGGCTCCGTTCCTCGGTTATTAAGCTTGAAATTGAAAGTCATTGGCAAGAACTCTCGAAAAAAACCGTTCTCGAAGATTTTTATTTCTATCAAACTAAAATTGCTCAAGACATCATAAAATTAACCCCTCAACTCACTGTGCAAGAAGTTGAAAAAATAATAAATCTATGGATTAACAAATATCAATTTTTAGTTGAGCGTTACGATAATTTTATCGCTGAGCTTAAGGACGACGCAAATCACGACCTCGCCATGTTTTCAGTTGCCGTAAATAGATTAAAACCGTTAATAAATTAACTTTGCTAAATTAAATTTAGCAATTAAAGTATTTTAAAATTATAAAAAAATTAAATCTAAATTAAAAAAATTTTTAGTTAAGTTTTGTTATAAATTAGTTAGAATTATTTATAGTTTTTTAATATTAGCGGTTGTGGCGGAATTGGTATACGCGTAACGTTGAGGTCGTTATGGGGTAAAACCCGTGGAAGTTCAAGTCTTCTCAACCGCACCAATTTTAAATTGATTAAGATCAAGTGCGATTTATGAAAATTTTAGTCCTTAAAGAAACTAACCCCAATGAAAATAGAGTCGCTATTAGCGATGAGGTGGTTAGTAAATATTGTAAAATTGGTTTTGAAGTTTTTATTGAAAAAAACGCCGGAATTAAATCAGCAATTTCTGACGAAATGTTCGAAAAAGCTGGAGCCAAGATTGTTGAAAATATTTCAACAATTCTTCCTCAAACAGATTTCATCATTGCTACCCAACGTATTGACTTTGAATATAGCATCTGCAAAACAGGTGCTATATTCATCGCTATGGTCAATATTTACGCAAATCAGCAAAAAATCCACGAAATAGCTCAATATGATATTTCAGTTTTTGCTCTAGAATTAATTCCTAGAATTACTCGGGCTCAGGCCATGGATATCTTATCTTCGCAAAGTAATTTAGCGGGTTATCGTGGTGTCATCGATGGTTGCTACGAAATCAACAAAGCTACTCCGATGATGATGACCGCAGGAGGAACAATTTCGCCAGCAAAGTTTTTGATAATTGGTGCAGGTGTGGCTGGTCTGCAGGCTATTGCCACTGCAAAAAGATTAGGGGGTGTGGTTACTGCCTTTGATGTTCGTTCATCTTCTAAAGAGCAAGTTGAAAGCCTTGGCGCTAAATTTCTCGAAGTTAAAACTGCTCAAAAACAAGATGGGGTTTATGCTCAAGAATCAAGCGAGCAAGATAAAGCATTGCAACAGCAGTTATTGTTTGATACCATTAAAACTCAAGATATCGTTATTGCTTCAGCTTTAATTCCGGGAAAAAAAGCTCCAATTCTTATTACTAAAGAAATGGTTTATAACATGAAAAAAGGTTCGGTAATTGTTGATTTATCTGCGGTTAATGGCGGTAATTGTGAGCTGACTAAGCAAGGCGAAGTTATTGAAATTAACGGTGTAAAAATAATTGGCCATGAAAATTTTCCATCACGAATTGCCATTGACGCTACCAAAATGCTGGCTAAAAACATTTTTAATTTTGTTGAATTATTTGTTGATAAACAAAATAAAACAATTTCTATTGATAATTCAGATGAGATAATTAAAAATACTTTAATTGCTCATAAAAAAACAGTAATTAATATCAAATAAATTAAATAAATTTTATTTTTTTTCCTAATAAATCTAATATTTTTTTTTAAATCTTATGTCTTCAAAACACGAATTTGCAAATAACCATCATGAAAATTTATCACAAGCTGATTTGCTAAAACCAAGAATTACCATCTTTGGGGTTGGCGGGGCAGGTGGAAATGCAATTAACAACATGATTAGAGCTAATCTTGAGGGCGTTGAGTTTGTTGCTGCTAACACTGATGCACAATCAATTTCAAATTCACTGGCTAAAAATAAAATTCAACTAGGTTTGAAAACGACTAGAGGCTTAGGGGCTGGCTCATTTCCTGATCGTGGTCGAGCTTCAGCTGAAGAAAATATCGAAGAAATTCAGCAATTTTTAGAAGGGGCAAATATGGTCTTTATTGCCGCAGGAATGGGCGGTGGCACTGGCACTGGTGCTGCTCCAGTTATTGCTAAATTAGCTCGTGAACGCGATATTTTAACAGTTGGCGTAGTTACCAAACCTTTTCATTTTGAAGGCAAATATCGGATGGAAACTGCAGATGCTGGGATCGAAGAATTAAAAAAATATGTTGATACTTTAATCGTTATTCCTAATCAAAATTTATTTCGTGTTGCTAACGAACATACCACTTTTGAATCAGCTTTTAAAATGGCTGATGATGTTTTGCACGCAGGGGTGCGTGGCATTACTGATTTGATTACTATGCCTGGATTGGTCAATCTTGATTTTGCAGATATTAGAACAATCATGACCAAAATGGGTAAGGCGATGATGGGAACAGGTGAGGCAACAGGTGAAAATCGTGCCCTAGATGCTTGTGAAGCTGCAATCTCTAATCCATTGCTTGATAATATTTCAATCAAAGGTGCTAAAGGTGTTTTGGTGAATATGACGGGAGGCCCTGATATGACCCTCTTTGAGGCCGACATTGCCGTTAATGCCATTAAAAAGGAAGTTGATGCCAATGCCAATATAATTTTTGGTTCTGCATTTAACGAAAATATGAAAGGCAAAATTCGTATTTCTGTTGTTGCTACTGGAATTGATGTTGAAGAATTTAAGCGTGATAATCAAAAAAATTTAAAAGAAATTTTTGAAAATAATAAAAATGATTCTCGCGAAAATCGCCATGATCATCATGAAAATAATCGCTTTAAAATTTCTGGACATCAAGATAAAACTTCAAATGATAAAAGTTTTTTTGATACCGGAGTTCTCAGCGAGCCAGTTCTTGACGAGATTGAAGAAATTGATCAAGAAAATTTCGGTGCCAAAAAAACTTACATCACCTCACACAGCGTTGAAAATAATCATGAATTAGAAAATGATGTTATCGATGAAGAAAATCATGATAAGCCAGTCAGCCTAGCTAATAATTCATTTGATATTTTTGACGATACCGAAGAATCTGTAAATGAAGATGAAGATCAAAAGCCCGATAATGCTCATTTGCAAGTTGCTGAAAATCATTCCAAAAAGAAAAGCGAAAAAGAATCTAAGCCTTTAAAAACTAAAGCTAAAAAAGATAGCAATTTTAGTTTGTTTGGTTTCATGAATTCTTCTAAAAATAAAGCTAGCTCAATTGATGAAGATGAAATCAGTGATGAAGAAGTTGTCATCAAGCCAGTTAAAAATCATAAAGTCATAAAAAATTCTATCAATCTTGCTAATCAAAATAATTTTTCTCAAGCACATAAAGTTAAAAAAGATCCAAACCGTCTTGAAAGCAGTATTGAAGCTGAGAAAAAGCGTAAACAATTTTTTGGTGAAACAATTTTTGATGAAGATGAAGATCACAAAAATAATGATAGTTTTGAAGAAGATATCTTAAGTGTCCCAGCTTTTTTACGTAGAAAGAAATAACTCATAAATTTTTTTAAATTTATGACTCAAATCTATTTAATTTCTCCACCACAGTTAAATCCATTAGATTTTGTTAGTTTTAGTCAAGAATTAACAAAAGTTGTTAAAACTAACAAAGTTCCAATATTTCAGTTAAGGCTCAAAAATATTGCCATTAAAGATTACAAAAAAATTGCCCAAGAGTTAAAAAAAATTTGCGATGATCATAATGTTTTATTTTTCATTAATGACCACGCAAATTTAGCCTTGGAGATCAAAGCTTCAGGCCTTCATCTTGGCATTGACGATATCAACGAAACTCAGCAAATAACCCTTTTAAAAAAAAATAATCCGCATTTGTTAATTGGTGCTAGCTGTTATGATTCTAAAAAATTAGCTTTGCAAGCCCAAGAGCAGGGTGCAGATCAAATTTCATTTGGGGCATTTTTTGCCAGCCCAACTAAAATTTCGCGAGGTTCACCAAGCCCTGATTTAATTGATTGGGCAAAAATAAATCTTAATTTACCTATCATTGGCATTGGTGGCATTAATCAACAAAATTACCAAATTCTCGTTAAGCGCAAAATTGATTATCTAGCTCTGATATCTTATGTTTGGAATCATCCAATCAGCCCAGTTGAAGCCATCAATAGTTTGGATTTAAATTAGTTGCACCTTACGCAACGCTTTAAGTCAATTTCACCCCTTTAACCATCTTACACCCCTACATTAATATTTAACCCTCATAAAGCACTAGGGCTCTAAGCTCCCCTCCCTGAGGGCTTACACCCCTAGATTAACTCTAAAACCTGCAAAGCACTCGGGCTGTAAGCTCCCCCCTTGAGGGGGAGCGGATTTCATAGGTTTAACGGTAGTTAAACCTATGAAATCGTGGGGGGTCAGAAAGCAAGAAAGAGTTGCGATGTCAAGGTAATCTAAAAACTCAAAACAAAAAAATCTCAAAAAGTATATTTCTTGATTTAACATTCAAACATGTTAAGAATAAATAATAAAAGCCTAAAAAAATAATAAAAATATTTAAAAATTATACACAAAATCTATTTTTATTTATGAAATCTTATTAACAATTATTGTGTTTGAATGCAAAATCAAGAAATATACTTTTAGTAAAATTTTTTGTTTTTTAATTTTTAAAAATTCACATAAACCCATTGTTTTGTATGGTATTTGACCCCCCACGATTTCTTTTAAAATTAACTACCGTTAATTTGAAGAAATCCGCTCCACCTGAAAGCGGACGTAGCTTACAGCCCGAGTGCTTTGCAGGTTTTAGAGTTAATGTAGGGGTGCAAGCCCTCAAGGGTAGAGCTAGAGCCTAAAGATTTCTCGAGGTTGCGATAATTGGAATAATACCAAATCGATCTTTGAAAGTTTTAAGTTTAAGACCTAAGTGTTTGAAAGGCATTTAGAAAGTTTTAAGAGTAAAATTCTCAATGGTTGACTATACTACTTACGGCGTGAGCGATGATAATTGAGCAAGCGTTTGCAATATTAAGTGAGCGAACTTTAGTGGAGGTTGGAATAAAAATTCGGTGATTAATTTTATAAAAAACATCATCGGGAACTCCGCTACTTTCTCGACCAAACATAACATAATCATTATTGTTAAAAGTAAATTTTTGATAATTAACGCTCCCTTTAGTTGAAGCAAGAATCAGTCGATTATTTTTTTTAATAATTTCTTCTTGAAGAAAAAGGTCGAAAGATTTGTGACGAATTATTTTGGCATGATCAATGTAGTCCAAGGCAGTTTTTTTTATCTTGTTAAGATCAAAAATAAAACCACATGGTTCAATAATATGCAATTCGCAATCAAAAGCAACAGCACTTCGAATGATTGAGCCAACATTGTTGGCAATGTCTGGCTGGTATAACACTACATTAAGCATTTAAGAAATTAGAAAAAAATTAGAAAAAAATAGGATTTTTTAAAATTAATATTGCTATCTTAAGTACAAACAATTAATTTTTTATTGATTAAATAATTTGTTTACTAAAAACTAGATAAATAAAATTATTTGACAAGTTTTTTTAATTTATCAAATTTACAAAAACCATAAATTTTTTTAATTTATAAATAGCTAATTCAACATTTAATTAATTGGTAAATTCATTGATCTATTCAATAAATTAATGATTTGAAGACCATAATTTTAAAGCTATTATTTTTAAAAATTTTTAAAGGCTTTTGTTAATAAATAAATTATTTATCAAATTTTACTATATGTTAAATAATAAATAAATTTTTAAAAACCAATTGATTAAGTAAGGTTTATATTGGTGTTAATTATAAAATTATAGAATATGTTAGAAACTGTTAAAATAGTTTTTATTACTAAAGGTGAAAAAAAAGAATTTCAAGTTCCAGTTGGGACAACTGTTCTTGAGGCTGCTCATAATAATGACATTGATTTGGAAGGGGCTTGCGAAGGCTCTCTTGCTTGTTCAACATGCCATGTAGTTGTTGGAAAAGAATATTATGATAAATTATCAACTCCATCTGAAGATGAGGAGGACATGCTTGATTTAGCTTTTGGTCTTACTCCTACTTCGCGATTGGGTTGTCAAATTATTATGACCAAAGAGTTAGATGGTTTGGAATTAATTGTTCCAGATGAAACTCGAAATGTCTCAATAAATAATTAGTTCACTATTAACATAACTTAACAAATTAAATTTATGAAAAAAGATTTGATAATTAAAATTGGAATTGGAATTGTTTCGGTAATCTTTGGTTACTGTGTATTTTGGTTCTTTAAGGCTGGTCAAATTGAAAAGCAATTAAATAAATTTATTACTGACAATAGTGCTAACATTGCAGTTGCAGAGCTTTCGGTTTCCGGTTTTCCAATCTCTCAAAAAATCACTGTTACCGATCTTAAGCTTACAATCCCAACGGCTTTATTTAACAAAAAACAAATTATCGTCAAAAATATTGAAGCCAAAGCCTCAATTTTTTCAGATGATTTTGTAGTTACATCAATTGCTCAAGTTAGTGTCAATGACATTGAAAAAGGCATGATGCCAGTTGAGTTTAGTAAAGATCCAGAAATTTCATTTACCGTTAGCTCTTCAGGAGTTCAAAAAATAAATTATCAGGACATGGGCTACAGAATTACTGACAATGAAAAAAATATTTTTTACTCAGCATCTCGCACTTCAATAAATATTCAAACCTCGGTCGATGAATTACAAAAAACTATTGTTAAAATTGTTGGAAATATCAATGAAGTTCAAGGTTTTGGAGTTATCGATGTTTATAAATCTGGGCTAGAGAAAAAAATCATTGAAGGCATTAAAACTGAAGAAATAGTTTTTGGTTCAGCCCCGCCATCATCTGATGTTAATGTTGATGTTAAATCTGACCATAAAAATGATGCTAAAAAATTAGCTGAAAAAGTTACTGATGCTGGCATTAAACAACAAGATTTACCAAATGCTAAAGATTCTGCCAAGGGTCCTGCGAATCAAGCTAACGCAAGTGCTCCAGCTCCTGCCACAGCTGGCAATCCAGCTAATGTTGCTCCAACTGCAGGTGTTGCAACCGCAAATAATACTAATCCAGTTCCAGCTGGTGTTCCTGCAGGTGCGCCACCTGCTGTTCCAGCTCCTAACCCAGCTAACAACCCTCCAGCTGTAGCTAACAAAGATAATCCTGCACCTACTACCGATCCAAATCAGCTTTCTCCTGCAGTATCTGCTTCGCAGGTTCCATCAGCGATCACAGATTCAAATATTGTTAAAAGCAATATAACCATTGATGTTGAATATCATATCAGCTCAAATGAACAACCTCAGGTTCCATCTGATCCATCGCAAGTTAAGGAAATGGCAATTCAATCAAGCAAGGTTGTTAAAATTAACAATATTGAGTTTTCTAATCCGCTTTATAAATTGCTGATTAATGGCCAGTTAACAATTTTATCAGATGACAATTTGCCATCTGGAGGGGTTTCTTTTAAAGTTGAAAATGTTGATAATTTAGTAAACCAACTGGTTACTCAGTTGGGGCAAATGACTGAACAACCCAAAGTGATTAATGAGAATCGTCCAAATGCCGAAGCTTCTGTTGTAGATACTTCAGTGCAGGATGCGTATAAAAATTTTCTTAAAAGAATTGCTATAAATTTGCCTTCAGTTAGCAGAGAAATTTCTTCCAAAAATCCTGTAACCAAAGAAAACATTGCCCAGTTTGATATTCGTCGTGAGAAGAATCTTGACTTCATTGTCAATGAAATTTCGATCCATGAAATTCTTGGAAAATTCTAAATCTCCCTTGAAACTTGCTAACTTGTCTTTAAATCAAGATTTTAAAGTTAGCAAGTTTTAGGCTTCTCGTTGATTGGCAAACAAAATCTAAAAATTTCCCAAAGCTGTTCCTAGTTTCTTAAGCTTGATTTAAGCTTGTTATAAGCGTTGTTTTAAGATGTTTTAGCTTTCACTACCTAAAGGCTATTTTATAACAATTCGATCTTTAAAATTACAAAAAAAAGTTAAAATTCTAACTTCATCTTTTTGGCTAAAAATCTCCAAAAAGCCTCAGCTGTATGGATATACAGCTTCATTTTTTAAAGATTTTTATCTCAAAAATATTTTGTTATAATTTTATTTAAAGATATTGATTTGGTATAAGCTATTATTGGCAGGGTTTTAAATTAAAATAAACTTTAACATTGCAAAATAGTTTCTAGCTAGTTGATAATTTTAATTTTACGCCTTAAATTTGATTTTTTATTCACGAATATAAAAGCTCATGACCGATCTCAAAGAATTATTGCAAAGTAGTGCTAACAAATTAAAAAAAAATCCCGCTAGTAATAATTTTCTAGAAGCAAGATTAATAATTGCTCATGTCCTTGAGATAGATGCTAATAAAATCGCTATAATTGATAATTTATTGGTTAATGATCAGCAAGTTAGGTTAATAAACAATATGGTTGAATTAAGGGCATTGGGCAAGCCCTTGGCACATTTGCTAAATAAGCGTGAATTTTATGGCGAAGTTTTTATTGTCGATGAAAATGTTCTTGATCCGCGTTGTGATAGTGAGACTTTAATTGAATTGGTTCAGGAAGTTTTTGCAGATGATTTAAGGCAAGAAAAATTAGTTTTAGAATTGGGTGTAGGCAGTGGATGTTTGATTATAACTGTTCTTAATATTTTTAAAAATTTCCAAGGAATTGGTGTTGATATTAGTGATGATGCTTTAAAAATTGCCAAACAAAATCAAATCAAATTTAATTTAAATGAGAGATTGCAATTGCTCAAGAGCGATATGTTTAATTCAATAGATAACTCAAAAAAATTTGATTTAATTATTGCTAATCCTCCTTATATTCAAAGCCAAGATATTGCAAAATTGCAAAATGAAGTTGCTAAATTTGAACCAAAATTAGCTCTTGACGGTGGTAAGGATGGGCTTGATTTTTATCGAATTATTGCTCAAAATTCACTGTTATTTTTAAATAGTAAATTAAATTCAAATGCAAGAGTGATCGTTGAAATTGGCTACGGTCAGGATCAAGAGGTCATAAAAATTTTTGAGAAAAATAATTTTAAATTTATCAATTATAAAAAAGATTTATCAGGAATAATTCGCGTTTTAGATTTTAAAATTAATAATTTATGATAGTTATTGAAAAAATATTAGAAATAAAAAAACAGTTAGCAATGCACAGAAGTTGTGATAAGTCAATAATTCTTGTTCCAACGATGGGAGCCCTGCACGACGGGCATTTGGCGTTAATTAAAGAGGCAAAAAAAATTGCTGAAATTGTTGTTGTATCTATTTTTGTAAATAAAACACAATTTAATAATTCTGAGGATTTTGAAAAATATCCGCGCAATCTTGCCAAAGACATTGAAATATTGGACAGTGTTGCGGTTGATTATGTTTTTGCGCCAAGTGATCAAGAGATTTTTGGAGAGGAAAAAAATTTTGAGATTAATGTTTTAGAGATTGCCAATTGTCTTTGTGGAAGTTATCGACCCAATCATTTCAATGGCGTAGCGTTGATAATTAGTAAATTGTTTAATATTATTCGACCCGATCATGCAATATTTGGTATGAAAGATTTTCAGCAATTACTAATCATAAAAAAATTAGTTGTTGATTTTAATTATGAAATCAAAATTCATGGTTTTGAAACACAAAGAAATCCTCAGGGATTAGCATTGTCTTCGCGTAATCAGAGGTTAAATGATCAGCAATTAGTAATTGCAACAAATATTTATCGAATTTTAAACGAAATAAAAAATAATTTTCGAAATAATAAAAATATTTTACAGCAAAAAAAACAAGAATTGCTTGCAATTGGTTTTGAGAACGTTGAATATTTAGAAATTCGCGATGAAAATAATTTGCAACTTATTGACAATTTTCAAATTAATCAATCGCCTAGAATATTCATTGCAGTTTATTTGCAGGGTGTTAGGTTGATTGATAATTTAGCAATTTTTTAATTTTAATTTCTTTTAATCATGTCTTACATCATAATTAGCAACATCGGTTTAGCGATAATGATGCTAATTGTTTTTTTAAGATATTCGCATTTTCGTCTTAACTACAAAAAAGAGCTTGAAAAGCAGAAAAAAATATATGATCAGCAAATTTCTGAATTGAAGAAAACCGAAGTTGTTGTTGATACCGAAAGTCTAAAAGCTGAAATTCAAAAAAATGAAAATTTAGTCCGCGAAATGCAGGAAATTGAAAGACAAAGAGATAGCGAATCTAAGCTACGAATCAGTGCTGAAAAGCAAATCGAGGTTACAAATAAAAAAATGCAAGAACTGCAAAAAAGAATTGAAGATTGGTCGATTATTCAAGACTCAATTCTTAATGACACCAGAGATACCATGGTTAAAATTGGTAATGATCTTTTTAAAAAATTAAATGATAGTTACAAACAAGAGTCTTTAACCAATCGTAATCTTATTGGCAGAGTTTCTAAAACTCAGGATGAACAAAAAGAGTTTTTGGGTAAATTTGCACAAAATTTTACTCAGCAAATTTCAGGCTTTCAGCAAAAATTATCAACCGTAGCCCTTGCAAATTTTTCAAGTAATGTTGCAACAAGTGCAAATGCTGTAAATAACATCCCAAATCCTGCACAGCCAAGTCAGAATTCATCAAGTTCTGCACCAACTCAAAATAATTCTCCTAAAACTGATAATCTGGGTGATCCTAAAATTAAAAAACTTCTTGAAGATATTGTTGAAACGATGAACGCTGCTGGAAGGTTATCCAATAAAGATTATTTTTTAGCTTCAAATTTTGATGAACAAAGAGCAAAAATGATGTTGTGTGAATTGGTCTTTGCTGGTGCAGATCGCTGTTATGTTATGGATTTTAAAGCTATAAAGATTTTTAGTGAATATGAAAAATTATTGCCAACTAATCAACAACAAGCTCAAGATTTTTTGAAGGACAAATTTATTAAATATCTCGCTTATTTGTCTAACCCCAAATATATCGAATCTATCACCAAAGTTTTGCAATCATCAAAGGTTGCAAAAGAAAAAAACGCTATTATTCTGGCTTTATCTTCGAAAAAAGAAATTGGCGTAATCAAAGATTTAGGAATTTATGATCAAGTCAAAAAATTTAATATCGAAGTAATGGATTTTGATTTAATTGTTAATGTTGTGATCTAAATATGTCTGTACAACTTCCTGTAGTTTCTAGTAAATCACCTTATAAAATTGAAGTTGAAGCTGGAAAAAAATATAGTTGGTGTTCTTGTGGTTTGTCTGCGGTTCAGCCGTTTTGCGATGGTTCACATAAGGCTCATAAAAATGCTGATGGAACAAGTGTTATGAAATCAGTTTCATATATCGCTGATGCCAATAAAACCGTTTATTTTTGTGGATGCAAACACAGTAAAAATGGGGTTTTTTGTGATGGAACGCATAGCAAAATTTAATGAATAATACTTCGCAAATTAAAGCATCTTCGCCAAAAAAAACTCATCAGATGCTTGTGCTTTTGCCTTTTCTTAAGCCTTACAAAAAAGAAGTCTACCTCGCTTTATTAGCACTGGGTGTAACTTCGTTAACGATTTTATTTTTTGGCAAGGCTGTCAAATATATCATCGATGTTGGTTTTGTTGAGCGGAATCAAATGTTGTTAAATTTCATTTTATTGGCTTTTGTTCTTGCTGTTGTTGTCATGGCTATAGCTGGCTATTATCGCTCATATTTGATTAACAGTGCATCTGAAAAAATGATTGCTGATATTCGTAAAAAAGTTTATGATCATTTAATCCGCGTTTCTGCTGAGTTTTTTGAATCAAACAAAACAGGGGATGTAATTTCACGATTAAGCGTTGATACTGGGGTCGTTGTCAACTTGGTAAGCAACACTCTGCCTTTTCTAATTCGCAATACTTTCCTTTTTGTAGGAGGAATGATTTTTCTTTTTACAACAAGCTTCAAGCTAAGTCTGATTTCGTTGCTGTTAATTTTTATTGCTATTTTGCCAATAATTTTTTTAGGTAAAAATGTTAAAAATTTATCAAAAAAAAATCAAGTTGCTCTTGCCAATTTATCTGCACATATTGAAGAATCAATCAACGGTGTAAAAACCATCCAGTCTTATCTTTGCGAAGATAAGGAAGTCAGAAATTTTTTTAATTTTGTTGAAGATGGTTTAAAAATTTCTTTAAATAAAATTCGCCTTAAAGCCTTGATGATTGCCATTGTAATTGCCATTGCTTTTTTATCGGTAGCGGTAGTGGTAATGCTGGGAAGTCGTGATGTTATTAATCAAAAAATTACTTCAGGGGATTTATCTTCATTTATTTTTTATTCAATGATTTGCGCTACTTCATTAGTTGCTTTAAGCCAGATCGCAGGACAAATTCAAAATGCTTCAGGAGCGATATCGCGAATTTTTGAACTTCTAGATGTTCAATCACCAGTTTCGCAAACCCTTGTACCACAAGCTTTTGAGCAGTTTAAAAAAAGCGATAATTCGCTAAAAATAAATTTTCAATCAGTAAATTTTTCTTATCCGAGTCGAAAGGAATTATTGGTTTTAAAAAATTTTAATTTGCAAATTTCTGCTGGCAAAAAAATTGCCATTGTCGGGTTGAGTGGGTCAGGCAAAAGCACAATTTTTCAGCTCTTGCTTAGATTTTATGATGTTGATTCAGGAATAATTACTTTAAATGATTGCGATGTTAAAGCCTTGTCGTTTGCTGATCTTCGCCAAAACTTTTCTTACATTTCGCAAGATTGTTTTATTTTTTCAGGGACAATTTTTGAAAATATTGCTTATGTTGATAAATCAATTACCAAGCAAGAGGTGCAAAAAATTATTGCTGATAATCCAGCATTAAGTTTTATTGAAAATTTACCAAATAAAATCGATAGTTATGTTGGTGAAAAAGGTATAAAATTATCAGGTGGAGAAAGGCAAAGAATTGCAATTGCCCGAGCCATTATTAAAGACTCACCAATCCTTTTACTTGATGAAGCTACTTCAGCTTTGGATAATGAAAATGAACAAATTATCAATCGCGTAATTAATGGTTTTGCTAAAAATAAAACGGTCATCACTATCGCTCACAAATTATCAACAGTGGTGAATTGTGATCACATAATTTTCATCAAAGATGGTGAAATTGTTGAGCAGGGTTCTCATCAACAGCTCATTGCCCTTGAAGGCTATTACAACAAGATGTATCAAGTCGAAATGATTTCCTAAATTTTGCTATATTTTAAAGCCTAGCAAGAAAAAAATTAAATTAAAAACACTAAAATTTAAGCATCAATCTTTATAAATCAAAGTTGAAACGCTACAGGATAAATTACTTGACAAAATTAATTGTTAACTAATATAATATTTTTTATGAATAAATAATATTTTAAATAAAATTTATAATTATCCTAAAATATTAATAAATATTAATCACCACCTATACCATGTCATATCAAGATTTTATCAACATAGTTTTAACTGTATTAACCATAGGCGCAGTGTTGTCAGGGGCGATAGGTTTTTGGGCTATTATACCATTTCCACTAATAAATGAACCAGTTAGGTATTTATAAATTAAGCTTCATCTTTTTAGCTAAAAATCTTCAAAAAGCCTCAGCTGTATGGATATACAGCTTCATTTTTTAAAGATTTTTATCTAAAAATATTTTGCTTAATTTACATTTATTAAGTGGAAATGGTATAAGATTTAATGCCAACAAACAAGCCACCAAAATTGCAACTCAAATTTCGCAAAAAATTGCAATCGATGTGGCCGAAAAGGTTGCCAATGAATACATACAGAAAAATTTTCTAAAAATATTAGAAAGTTATAATTTTACCAATAGTAATAATTTTAATGTAGAAGAACTACAAGAGGATAAAAATGGAACTAAATGAAATTTTTGATGCTATAAGCTATTTCAAATCTTCAGCCCCAGTTGATGTAGAGGGTTTGGCTCTGGCTCTTCAATTAAAGGTAGATAGACAAAATTTATCTAACGAAATATGTGGAATCATAAAGAAAAAAGATGATAAATATTTAATTATCGTAAATCAAAATCATCCACTTACCCGCCAAAGATTTACAATAGCTCATGAAATTGGGCATTTTGTCTATCACAGGTCAAAAATAGGCGATGGAATCGTTGATAATGCATTGTATAGACAAGTTCCGTATAATGGAATTATCAACTATGAAATAAACGCTAGAGATGAGCAGTCGGCCAATAATTTTGCTGCAAATCTTTTAATGCCAGAACATTTGATAGAGTCTATAAAAAATGAATATAATGGTTACGATATTAATAAACTTGCAGAAAAATTAAATGTATCAATCCAGGCTATTAAGATTAGGTTAGATAATCTTAATTTATCCTCTAAAATATTATCTTCATAAGAAAAAATTTATAAGAAAATATTTTTAATTTCTTCATCAATATCGCATTATCGCAAGACGCTCTGGGTGAGAATAAAAGAAAATTAAATGAAGAAGCAAATTTACAGCTAATCAAAGTAATTTTAGAAAAAGGTAAAAGAAAATGGGAGTTCGCTTGGAAAGGTATAAAAATTTCCGCTCCTGTTATTGACGATAAATTTTGGGATAAAATGGCGCGTGGCGAAGTTTCAATTAAACAAGGCGATAGTATCAAAGCTAATTTACAAATAATCCAGGTCTTGGATCCTTATTCTAAAGTTTTTTTTAATGAGAGTTATGAAGTAATTGAGGTGATTGAATATATTCCCACCTTTGAACAAGGAAGGCTTTTGTGATAAAGAAAAAAAATCTATTTAAGAATTTTAAGAAAATTTAGCTCCATATTATTCTACAAACTCAACGCTTAAAACCTTATTCATTTTTTCAAGACTATCTTCGATTGATTTACGATAAGTTCGAATTGATTCAAGGGTGAGGCTAGTGGTAGTAGTGGTATTGGCTGTTTGAAGAGGGGTTTTATTAGACGCTGAATTTAAAATATCGGCATAATTTTTTTCGATTAATTTGTAAAGTTCTTGTTGCTCAGGCATTGGCGAGACTTTTTTTAATTTTTCCATAATTTGTGAAGCTTTGGTACAAGGCAGATTTTTAGAAGAAATCCAAGCCTTTTCAGCGCACATCCAAATCTCTTTGGTGTATTCTTGAATCAAAATAAAATTATTTCTTGCAGAAGCAATTACTCGCTCTTTATCAGCTTTTGAGTTTACGCCAGTTTTTTCCCAGAATTTATCATAATCAGCACGAGTAACCTTGCCTTGTTTAAGCATAATATCTTGTAAAACTTTTTGAATGGCAATGGTGTCGTTAGCCATTTTTGCGTTCATGTCTATTTGGGCAAAAGCATGACAACAAAATAAAAAATAACCTAGAAAAATAATTTTAAATAATTTCATAAAAATTTAAATTAAGAGTTTAAATTAAGGGTCAATATTTACGCGAATACGAATTTTATTAGGAATTTTGGATGAATTAAAAACATTAGCAATCAATTTTTGCAAGTTTATTTTTTTATGAGCTTTAAGATGAAGCAAAAAATGATGACGATTGCGTAATTTCTGCAATGGTGCTGGAGCAGGGCCATGAATTTCCAAATGCTCATTGAAAGGAAAATTTTTAGAAAAATCTTTAGCATAATTTTTGGCATCATTTTCATTCAAAGCACTAATCTCAAAACGAACCATCCTGCTATATGGAGGTAGATTTAAAAGATTGCGATTGGTAAGTTCAAAATCATAAAAATTATTTTTTGCCTTATCGATATTTTCCAATAAAAAATTTTTTGGATTATAGGTTTGAATAAAAATTTTTCCTTGCTCTTGCCTTCTACCAGCTCTTCCCATCACTTGAGTTAAGGTTTGAAAACTTCTTTCAAGTGCTCGAAGATCGGTGCTATAAAGCATAGAATCAGCATCAACAATTCCTACTAAATTTAGCTTAGCAAAGTCATAGCCCTTGGCAATCATTTGTGTGCCAATTATTATGTCAATTTCATTGTTGGTGATTTTGCTAACAACTTTTTCAGCATCAGAAAAATTATTTACACTATCACTTGTTATTACTAAAATCCTAGCTTCAGGCAGAAAATTTTTTACTTCTTCTTCGAGTTTTTCTACGCCAAAACCAAGGCTAATCAAAGAGTTAGAGCTTTGACAAAATTTGCAATTATTTTCAACTTTTTCATGATGTCCGCAATGATGACAAACTAATTGTTTTTTATTTTTGTGATAAACTAGGTTAAAATCACAGTTAGGGCATTCATATTTTTTGCCACAGCTCTTGCAAATTGCAACTGGGGAATAGCCTCGCCTATTAAGAAACAAAAGGGTTTGTTGATTATTCTGAAAATTTTTAATTATCTCTAACTTTAATTTATTACAAATAATTAAATTATCTTCTAACTTTTCTTGTTTTAAATCAATAATATTTACTTGGTTTTGACTACCAAATTTATGATCAAGAATAAAATGACGATATTTGCCAGATATAGCGTTATTGTAGGTTTCAAGGGCAGGGGTTGCTGAAGAAAGAATTATTGGAAAGTTTTCAATTTTGCTTTTTAAAATTGCCATATCTCGAGCATGAAAATTAAAAACATCTTCTTGTTTAAAAGAATGATCATGTTCCTCATCGATTACAATTAGGCGAAGATTTTTAAAGGGCAATAATAATGCCGATCTTGCCCCAATTATCACTTTAACATTGCCATTTACTATGCCAAAAAATATTTCTCTTTTAAGTTTTTTACTGATTTTTGAATGCCAAAGAGCAGGTGCAAAAGCAAATTGCTCTTTAAAGCGCGATACTAATTGGCTAGTTAGAGCAATTTCGGGAAGGAGAATTAAAATCTGGCAATCATTTTCTGGGTTATGGTGAAAATTTTTTTCATCATAAAATTTTTCTAAAATTTTAGCGATCACCGCAAAATAAATTTCTGTTTTACCAGAACCAGTTACCCCATCTAGAACAAAGGTTTGGTTGCTATCAATTTCTTGGCTAATTTCATTAAAAATTTGTTGTTGTAAAGTTTGCAATTCTTTTAACTTAAATTTTTTAACATCAATAATTTGTTGCATTTTTGCAACTTCTTTTTTTACCTTATCAGAATTTAAAATATTGATGAAGCTTCGCAAAACCAAGCCTTTAGTTGCAAGATTGTAATCGCTAATTTCATTAATAAATTTTAAAATATTTTGGTTTAATTTGATGTTGTTGTTAATTGCTTGAACTTGTTTAATTTTGTTTAGATCAAGATTGTCAGGCTTAATATCGCTGACACTTTCAACAACTCCCCATAAGGTTTTGCGACAAAATTCAACTTGAACAATATCGCCAATTACAATATCACCAAATTTGCTAAGATAGCTATAGCTCTGATTTAATGCCAAGGGAAGTAAAACTTGGACAAATTTTTCTGTCATTTCTTGGTTGATAAGTTTAAAAGTTGAATTTACAATTGTTTAATAATAAAACTTATTTTTTTTGTGCCAATCCAAATTATTCAAAAATATGAAATTTTTTATCGATACTGCTGAAATCAACGAAATCAAAGAACTTAACCAATATGGTTTGATTGATGGGGTTACTACTAATCCAAGTTTAATCGCCAAATCAGGGCGAAAATTTCAAGAGGTAATTGCCGAAATTTGTCAAGAAGTTAATGGTCCAGTAAGTGCTGAAGTAGCATCAACTGAATATGAGGCAATGATTCGTGAAGGTCAGATTTTAAGTAAGATTGCTAAAAATGTTTGCATTAAATTGCCAATGACCATGGATGGTATCAAAGCTTGTAAATTTTTTAGCGATAAAGGTATTTCCACCAATGTCACATTATGTTTTTCAGCTGGGCAAGCTATTCTTGCTGGCAAGGCTGGAGCAACTTTTGTCTCACCTTTTGTTGGCAGGCTTGATGATGTTGCTCAAGATGGTTTAAATTTGATTGCTGAGATTTGTGAAATTTATCAAAATTATGATCAAATTAAAACCCAAGTTTTAGTGGCATCAATTCGCAATCCTTTGCATATTATTGAATCAGCAAAACTTGGGGCAGATGTTGCAACCATTCCTGCCAAGGTTATTAAACAATTAATCGAACACCCTCTTACCAGTAAGGGTTTAGAAATTTTTGTTAAAGATTGGGCTAGCACTGGTCAGAAAATTTCCTAGTTTTATAATCGACTAATTGTTAACTATTGCCAACAAGATTTATTTAAAAATAATTAAAATGAGTGATTATAATTCAAAAAAATGGCGAATTTTTGGTTATCAAACAGATATTGAGTGGTATGATGTTAAAACCAAATTTAAGCAACTTACTCGTAAAATTTTTTATAGCTTCTTGATTCAGGAATTATTAGCGTGGTTAATAAAAATTTATATTGATTTTGTCTTTATAACCTCGCAAGTTAAATTTATCAATTTTGAAGTAGCTATTGATTCAATTAAAAATCGCTCACCTTTGATTTTTGCATTCTGGCATAACCGCTTGATGATGATTCCAATTATTACTAAATTATATAAAAAAAAATATCCTAATCATAATTTTATGACTTTGGCTTCCAAGCATGGCGATGGCAGAATTGTTGGTAAGGTTATGGAAAAATTTGGGTTAATTTCTGTTCTTGGATCAACCAAGGATGGCAGAAAATCATCGCGTGGCATTGACTTTTCTAGTTTAAGGCAAATTATTGATGGTTTAAAACGCGGATATGCTTTGGGAATTACTCCTGATGGTCCGCGAGGTCCAAATCAACAAATTAATGGCGATGTCATTAACATTGCCAGAATATCGCAAGCTAAAATTATTGCTATTTCATATTCTTGTTCGCGGTTTTATGTTTTTAAAAGTTGGGATCAATTTAAATTACCATTGCCATTTTCAAAAATTTGTTTTTATTTTGATCAAGATTTAATTTACGTTGAGCGTAGTATTGATCAGCAAGATATTACGATGTTAGAAAAAAATCTTCTCGATAAACTCAATAATGCTCAG
The DNA here is from genome assembly GCA_046081665.1 of Alphaproteobacteria bacterium. Taxonomy (GTDB): domain Bacteria; phylum Pseudomonadota; class Alphaproteobacteria; order Rickettsiales; family UBA1997; genus CAILUF01. Next base: position 26,615 of record JBJTWJ010000164.1, read on the forward strand.
AGCCAAGCCGATCAGTTAATCAGTTGATTAACAAATTTTTTTAATGCTTTAAAGATATTGAAATGTTATAAGACGAGTATCGCACCAAAAGCCTATCTTCCCATGCGGTGAGGAAGCGAAGCGTAGTATGAAGCTAATAAATCAAGGATTAGTTAGGAATCATGAAATATTCTAATGACGGATTTGGGTTAAATAATTACTCAATTTTAAGGATAGTAAGACTTGCAATTGCTTGGCAAGCTATACCTTCTTTTCTGCCAATAAAACCAAGTTTTTCAGTGGTTGTAGCCTTGATGTTTAGTTGTGAGTTATTGATATTTAGAATGCTAATTAGCTGATTTTTCATATTTTCCTTATGCTTACTAATCTTTGGCTCTTCGGCAATTATTGTTAAATCGATATTGTTAATTTTAGCGCTTTTTTTGTTTAGAATTTGCATGATTATTTTCAGCATTTCTTTGGAATCGGCATTTTGCCATTTGTGATCATTATTTGGAAAATGTTCGCCAATATCACCTTCGCCAACTGCTCCAAGCAATGCATCCATCAAGGCATGTAAAACAACGTCACCATCTGAATGGGCTTCAATTTTTTTATCAAATTCAATTTCTACACCGCATAAAAAAATTGTTGGAGTTTCGTGAGGTAAAATTTCACGAAAGGCATGAACATCAAAGCCAATTCCGCATCTGGCATGCTCTTTGGCAGTTTGTAAAAGTGTTGGTAAAATTGCTCTAGCTCTCTCATAATCTTCCTCGGTAGTGATTTTAAAATTATTTTGCGAACCTGGAACTATTGCTACGGGAATTCCGGCATATTCATTTAATGCTGAATCGTCAGTAAAATGCAGATCTTTAAAGGCAATATGAGAATTTAAAATATCTTCATAAATAAAACCTTGCGGTGTTTGAGCTCGCCACAGGTTGTCTCGTTCTAGGGTCCATTCAATTTTGTTGTCATCGATTTTTTTTAAAGTATCTTCAACAGCAATTGCTGGAATTACTGCAGGGTGAGTTTTAAGCTTGTCAAGAATACCGTTAATAATTCGCTTAGAAACAAAAGGGCGAACTCCATCATGAATCAAGACTTTATCGGGATGATATTCGCGAAGAGCTTCTAAGCCAATGCGAATTGAGGCTTGACGAGTTTCGCCACCAAAAACTGGATTTAGCAAATCTAAGCCAATAACCGCTTCTTCATAAAGCTTAACATCATCGGGGTGAATTACGCAAATCACTTCATCAATTTGTGGATGTTTTAAAAAAGCTGTGATCGAATGACGAAGCATTGCAAAACCTGCTAAAGGCATATATTGTTTGGGAATTCCCTCGCCTTGATTAAAGCGATTTCCTCTGCCACAAGCAGTTATTAAAGCGATAATTTTTTCCATAATAAAATTTTTAAAGTGGTTTATAAATGTTAAAAATTATTTGATATTTTGTTGATTATGAATTGAAACTTTAGTTTTACCATTTTCAAAATTTACATTTTTATATTTAAGAAAAATAAAAAGGTATGCCAATAGCAAAACAACAAGCGTAAAGCATGAGGTTTTATAATTTTTTTTGATTACAAAACGCCAGCTATTTTCATAAACTGCTCTAACTTCGTCTAATTTTTTTTCTGTTTCTTTTAAATTGTTAATTGAGTTGACGACATCAGCAATTAGTTCAAAATTTTTTTGTTGAAGTTTTTCTAATGACTGATAAAGCTCTCTTCGACTTATATTTTCTTCATTGTTCATAAATTTTTGGTAAAAAATTTGGGTGTTTTTGTCTTATTTCTTTTCTGGCTTTGTCAATAGCGTCAATTTGTTTGTTGATGTAATTTAAAAAAATTTCCTTATCTGACAAGCTAGTTGTATCATATTCCTTTTTTATTTCAGCTTGATAGCCAGAAATATATTGGATTATTTCGGTTTTCTTAAAATTAGTTTGATAGAAGTTATACATTGTTAATTGTCGTTAATATTTTCGTTTAAAATTTTTTCTAAAACCTCTTTTAATTGTCTAGCATGTTCTAGGTCAATAACAATTCTCTCAATCAAAGCAGTACTTTCTTGACCTTCGCTATAAGCCATTGTTAAAACTATGTTTTTATTTTTTAAGAGCCCAGTTGTTATGTTGGTGCAAAATTTTGGAACTAGTTTTTCTTGCGTGGTTTTTATTTTGATTTCTTCAAGAACTTGTTCCTGTTTCTTTTTGTTATCTTCCATATTAAGTAAGTTTTTTAATTAAATAATTTATTCAACATAATTTACAATTCAACAAAAATGTTAGAAATAAATAATAAAAATTAAAAAAGTTAATTCTTAATATTTTTTAATAACTAATTGTGGTTTTCAATTCTTTTGATCATTTCTTCGCGAAAATTTTTGATTAAGCCTTGGACCGGCCAAGCTGCAGCATCGCCTAAAGCACAGATGGTATGACCTTCAATTTGTTTAGTAAGATTGTAAAGTTGATCAATTTCTGAAACTTTAGCTTTGCCTTCAACCATTCGATCCATAACACGCATTAACCAACCAGTTCCTTCCCTACAAGGAGTGCATTGTCCGCAAGATTCATGTTTGTAAAAATGCGATAAACGAGCAATTGCCTTGATGATGTCGGTTGATTTGTCCATAACGATAACACCAGCGGTACCAAGAGCTGTTCCAGCGTTTTTAAGTGAATCAAAATCCATCAACACTGTATCGCAAATATCTTTTTTAATCAATGGCACTGATGAGCCTCCCGGAATGACTGCTAATAAGTTATCCCAGCCACCACGAACTCCGCCAGCATGTTTTTCAATTAATTCACGAAGTGATATGCCCATCTCTTCTTCAACATTGCAGGGCTTGTTAACATGTCCAGAAATGCAAAATATTTTTGTTCCAGTATTTTTTTCACGACCAATTGAGGCAAACCAGTTTGAACCTCTACGTAAAATTTCTGGAACTACAGCAATTGATTCAACATTGTTAATAACTGTTGGGCAACCATATAAACCAATTAAAGCTGGGAATGGTGGTTTTAAACGAGGTTGACCTTTATTGCCTTCCAAGCTCTCGAGCAATGCAGTTTCTTCTCCGCAAATATATGCCCCAGCACCGCGATGCACAAAAATATCTAAATCCCAACCAGAATTACAAGCGTTTTTACCGATCAGTTTGGCATCGTATGCTTCGTCAATTGCTTGTTGCAAGACGCAAGCTTCGTTATAATATTCACCGCGAATGTAGATGTAGCAGGTGTTAGCATTAATGGCACGCGAAGCCAATAAACAACCTTCAATTAATTTATGGGGTTCATAGCGTAAAATATCGCGATCTTTACAAGTTCCAGGTTCAGACTCATCAGCATTAACAACTAAATAATGAGGTTTACCAATTTTGGGATCAGTTTTTTTTGGGATAAAAGACCATTTGGTTCCGGTTGGAAAACCAGCACCACCGCGACCTCGCAACTGCGAATTTTTAACTTGTTCAATTAAATATTCGCTTCCTTGATCAAGGAATTTTTTAGTATCATGCCAATCACCACGAAGCTTTGCTTCCTTGAGATTGAAGGGTTTTTCACCATTAAGATTGGTAAATATTTTATCTGATTGCTTAAGCATTTTTTTAAAAATAAGTTAAAATTTTGAATTCCGATTTTAAATTTTAAATCAATAATTACAAATGTAAAATTGAAATTAAGTTATACCATTTTTTAAATTTTAAACAATAGTAATTCTAAAATATTATATTTTTGGAATCAGTTTTGCGGGAACGGTTATGAGGTTTAATATTATTTTTAGTATTTTGTGGGGAGTTGCT
>JBJTWJ010000165.1:0-5597 GCA_046081665.1 Alphaproteobacteria bacterium
TAGGGAGATTCCTCTACATTACTCACCCGTTTGCCACTAATTTTGAGTTGCCCCAAAATCCGTTCGACTTGCATGTGTTAAGCATACCGCCAGCGTTCGTTCTGAGCCAGGATCAAACTCTCAAGTTGAGAATTTGATAAACTACACTCTTTAGAATCTGACATTGTTTATTTGTAAGACCTAAAGGGATAGTCCAAAATGGACTACCGCCTTTATTTTTCTCTCACTTGTTAATTATAAAATAATTAACAGCGTATTTACTCTAATTATTCACGATGTAGTAATTTACTTATTTTATTTTGCTGAGCCTTAAGTTAAAGCTTAAGTTTAAATTATAAGTATCATTTAAAGCAATTTTAAGGTGGATTATCTATAGCTTAAGTTCAAAAGAACAAGCGTTTTTAAGTGATAATACATTGATAAAATCCTGAGCAACTCTTAACTGAGCATCTCAACCAAACTTTAATGACCTAATAACTATCAAGCAACTAAGTAAATTAGACAGATAATTTTATTGATTCGAAAAATTATTGTCAACTAAGTTTTTTAATTTATTTATAAATTTATAATTTCTTATAAAAATAAATAATTTTTTAAAACTTAGCATTTGATAAATTTTAAGCTATGAAAATTGCTTGTCAAGCACTCTTTTAAATTATTTTATAAATTATTTTTTTGAGCTACTAAACTTGTTATATAGCTAGTAATAACAAGTTTAGGTGACATTTTTGATGTTTTAACTTTTATTTCATTTTCTTCTAAATCACCTAAAATTTTTATTAAAAAATTCAGTGACAATTTTTTTAAATGTCGGCGAAAATCATCTTGAGCTTTAAAAAATAAATTTTGCTGTCTAATAATGGTTTCAAAATCAACACCACCCTGCTCTAAAGCTAGTTTTGCATGATATAATTTTTGGATGTAAATACTTAAAATTCTTATTAGGCCAATAGCCTCAAAATCACCACTTAGAAGCTTATTAGCATGCTTTAAAGCCATTGAAAAATTTTGATCAGCAAAACTACTAACAAATTGATTTATTGAAATTTCACTTTGATCAACCAGCATTTGTGCTAGAGCTTCGCTTTCTAAATTATTTTCAGAAGCAAAATATTGAGAAATTTTTTCAATTTCTAGAGCGATCAATTGACGATTCTTGCCAAATTTTTCAAGAAACAAATCGACAATTTTTAAATTAAATTTTAAATTTTTTTGTTTTAAATTATCGATTATAAATTGACGAATTACTTGTTCGCTATCTTCATAGCAGGCAATGCTGGCAAGGCTTGGATTATCTTCAGCAATTTTTCTTAACGCTGAGGTTTTTGATAAATCATCGGCTTGAATTAAAATAAAATTATCACTTTTTTTAGCATAGTCTTTATTAGCAACTAGGGCTTTTAAAGCCTGAGCTGTGTAGGTTGAGGCATCTTTGATGATAATTAATTTTCGTCCCCCAAACATTGCCATTGAATAAAATTCATCTGCTAGTAAGGCATTATCGATTTCTAATTTTTCTTCACTTAAATTACTAACTAAAAAACCATCACTTAAATCTTTAACAATTTTTTTGGCAATAATTTCGACTCGAGCTCTCACCACAATAGCCTCAGGACCATATACCAAGCACCCCGCGATCTTCTCGTTAGCAATGCGTAAAAGATAATTTTCGATTTGACTACTGGTTATTTTCATTTATTGTTGAATTGTCAATTTTTTTGAAAGTAAAAATTATATAAAATTTTAACATGAAAATTTTAATTGTCGAAGATGATTTAATGCTGGGTAAATTAATTAAAATTGCTTTAGAGGACCAAAAATTTATTGTTGACTGGGTAATTGATAAGGCTGAGTGTTATCAAGCTTTATCACTAAGTGAATATCAAATTATTATCTTGGATATCAACTTACCTGATGGCCTTGGAAGCGATATTTTAAAAACCATTCGCTTGAAAAATAACTTAACACCTGTTTTGGTTTTAACTGCTGTTAACAATTTGAATGATAAAATAAATGCCTTAAATTCTGGTGCTGACGATTATCTTACCAAGCCTTTTGATCTTGAGGAGTTATTCGCTCGAATCTTGAGTATCAATCGTCGATCGAATAAGTTAACAAATGGTCTTATTAGAGTTGGAAATTTTAAAATCGATTTAGCTTCTCATCAAATCTGGCTTGCTGAGCAATTGCTCGAAATTTCTGCTAAAGATTTTTTATTATTGAAAATTTTTCTTGAAAACCCTAATAAAGTTATTTCCAAAGCTAAACTTGAAAATGCCATATACAACTTAAATGACGAGATTCAGAGCAATACTATTGAGGTTCATATTCACAACTTTATTTGTTTTTTATTTTTTGATGATTATTTTCACTGCTCCATTAATTATTTCACAGCCAAGTAAATCAAGTATTAAAGCTTATCTTTTGTACTTAAGAACTCATATTGCTTCATCAATATTATTTTTTTTACCGGCAATTTTAATATTAAAATTTTGTGAAGTTGATTTAAATTTTAGCTTTAAAACTTTTCAACCACTTCTGCAACACCCTACCCTTGCTGGTTTTGTTTTGGCATTATTCATTTTTGGAATTGCTAAAAATTGTATCTTACCATTTCATCAATGGATTACCCGCACAACAATTGCTCCAACTCCCGTTAGTGCATTATTTCACTCGGTTGCAGCCGTGAAATCAGGTTCAATTGCAATGGTTAAAATAATTACTTATATTTTTGGCTTGGAGTTTACTCGCCTATTGACCAATAATTTTTTTACAGGAGGGTGGATTTTTTATTTATGCGGAATTACCGCAATTTATTCAGCCTATCGCGCATACCGTACTACCAAGATTAAAAGCCGATTTGCTTACTCAACAATCAGTCAACTCTCATACATTTTATCATCACTTCTTATTGCCACCAAAACTGCAATGATTGGGGCAATGCTCCACATCATTTCTCACTCATTATGCAAAATTGCTTTATTTTTTATCGCCGGAATTTTTAGCACCATTTATCACACTCATAACACTAGAGAAGCTAGCAAAATTGCTCCTAATATCAAATTCTGGATTGGTTGCTTAACTTTTTGCGGTGCATCAATTATTGGTTTGCCCTTTTTACCCGGATCATTTGGCAAAGACTATATGTTAATTTCAGAGTTTAATAGTCATCATTACAGTGCTTTGGTTTTCTTAATTGCAGGCAGTTTAATTAACATTTTATATATTTATCCAATCTTTAAGGCAGGATTTTTTAATCCTAGAAATCCCCGAATAACTAAGAAAAAATTCCCTTGCCAATGCGTCTTTCAATTCTAATTGCAATAGCTTTGTCAATTGCTTTAAGTTTTTATATTCAAAATTTTATTAATTTTTTTAGCAATAATTTTAGCAAATAAAAAATAATAAAAATAGTTTTTAACAATAATTCTTATAAATTATGCAAATTAAACAAAATGTAATATCAGGAGTTTTGGTATCATTTATTGCCCTACCCTTATGCATTGCTATAGCCAGTGCTTCACAGTTTCCAGTGATGTCAGGAATTTTAACAGCAATTGTTGGTGGTATTTTAGTATCACAAATTAATGGATCACATTTAACAATTTATGGTCCTGCGGCAGGAATGATTGCGGTGATTATTGATGCCGTTGAAAAGCTTGGTAATGGTGATTTCGTGCAAGGATACAAATACACTATTTGTGCAATTTTATTAGTAGGAATTTTACAATTTTTTTTATCTTTTTTTAAAATAATTGAAATAATGCGAAAATTTCCTGAAATAATTATTCGCGCAATGATGATGGCAATTGGCATAATTGTAGTTGTTAAGCAAATTTTTGTAATCAATGGTTTTAAACCTGCAAGCGTTGATGTTATTGGTTTATTTGAATATTTACCAAAATCATTTTTAGGAATGGAAATTGAAAATTTTGCAATTGGCTTATTTGCCATTATCAGTATTTTGCTGTGGAATAAATATCTTGAAAATAAAAAATATTTTCGAGTTGTACCTGTTTATCTTTTGGTTATAATAGCTGGAATCATTATTGCAAATTTTCTACATATTTCTTCAAACCAACACTTTCTAAATCCCAACTACGCTAGCCCAATTACTTCAAATTTTGTGGTAGTACCAGATAAAATTATTTCAGCAATTAATTTTCCAGATTTTAGAGCCATCAACTCTTTACAGTTCTGGTTAGCAACTCTAACAATTTTTGCAGTTGGAACTCTTGAAACATTGTTATCTTGCTTAGCAATTGATAAAATTGATCCACAAAAACGTACCACAAATTTACAAAAAGAATTAAGAGCAATTGGCATTGGCAATGCAATCTGCGGATCAATTGGCGCCTTGCCAATGATCGCTGAAATCGTTAGAAGCACTGCTAATGTTCGCTATAAAGCAACTAGCAAATATTCCAATTTTGTTCATGGCTTTTCTTTATTACTGATGATTTCAATTTTTAGTTTTATTTTAAAATTTATTCCATTAGCAGTTCTTGCAGGAATGCTGATTATAATTGGCATCAACATGATTAATTTAAAATTATTTTATCAAATTTTTAAAAATAGTAAGAGCGATGTTTTGGTTATTATTCTGGTGATTTTTTTTACCTTAAAAATCGATTTATTAGCGGGAATTCTCTCTGGATTAATCTTTTGGCTTATCAATCAAAAATTATTTCCTCATGTTAAAAAAATTAAAAAATAAAAAAAATTTAATTTGGTTTTTGGCAATAGTTTGGTTTTTTAAATGCCAATCACTTTTTGCTAAAGAAACAAAATTTAATCTACAAACCATTACCCAACTTGGCTTAAGCGAAGGAAGAGCATTTGGTTATAAAAATAATAAATTAAATCTTACTAATTTTAGTGAGTTACCGTTAACTCTTAACAACTCTGCTGGGTTAAATATTTCGGCATTGATGATTAATTCAAAATATCGCAATCTCAACACCCAGTATGCCCTGAGCGGTATTGAGTTTTTTCATCGTTATCGTTTTTATCGAAATAATCTGCTAAGTTTAACGGTTCAAAATTCATATAAACCAATAATGCTTTATAACGAAAACCGATACTTAGGTCTCATGCCTAAACAGCAAGATTACGAATTACGACTCCTAATTGCTCACAATATGACAGATCGCTTAGTTAACAATATTTTACAAAATAAAAATAATTATTTTATACGCTATGAGCTTGCTTATCGCAGGAAATTTAGCAACCCTTTTGACGAACTGAGAAATAAACTTTGGCTAGGCATTAAAATAAATGAAAAAATGTCGTTTTTAGGGCAATATGATTTGGTTTTTAATGTTCGTTCAAAAGCTAATGATTATGACAACAGTTTTAAAAACCCCAATAATTTTCAATTTTCTAAAAACGCCAATAGCATTGCTAATCTTAGCTTAGTTACTAAAATCTCTAATAATTTAGCAATTAATTTAAATGTTTTTTACAGGCTCTCAGGCAATAATCCATTTTTTGATAAAAGAGGAATTAATTTTGGAGTTTGGCAAAGTTTTTAAGGTTTTTTAAATAAAAAATGTTGAGTTAAAAAATCAAATTTAGCTAAATATTTCTTTTGCATA
>JBJTWJ010000166.1:0-19122 GCA_046081665.1 Alphaproteobacteria bacterium
GCCGAATTGCAATAATTATTTTTCTGCATTAAAACTTCTCGAAGAATCTTAGGATGTGCTTGCAGGGATGATAAAATCTTTTCAGTAATTTCAGAATTGTCCACTAAAATTATACCATGAAGAGCTGAACGGTTATTTTTCTCAACTTGTTTTAACACTTGACAAAGAATATCTGGATGGGTTTGCAGGGATGATAAAATTTCTTCAACTATTTCAGGTTTTTGTGAGTCTATTGCTTTAATAAGAACCGAACTGCCAGAATTATTTTTCTGCATTAAAACTTCCTTAAGAATATCTGGATGGGTTTGCAGGGATGATAAAATTTTTTCAACTATTTCAGGTTTTTGTGAGTCTATTGCTTTAATAAGAACCGAACTGCCAGAATTATTTTCCTGCATTAAAACTTCCTTAAGAATATCTGGATGGGTTTGCAGGGATGATAAAATTTTTTCAGCTTTTTCAGCATCTCCTCTTAAAAATAAAAGATTAAGAGCTGAATCATTAAATTTGCCAACTTGCGTTAACACTACTTGACGCAGAACCTCGGGATTGGTTTGCAAAGATGATAAAATTTTTTCAACAAATTCAAAATCTTTTAAGTCTCCTAATGCTTGAATAAAAACCGAATTTCCAAACTCATTTTTTTTCATTAAAACTTCGCGTAGAATCTCGGGATGGGTTTGCAAAGATAATAAAATCTTTTCAAATATTTCAGGTTTTTCCATTATAAATACAAGATATGGCAGTGTCATACTATTATTATCGCCAATTTGAAATTCCTTCAATAACACTTGACTTAGAATCTCTGGATAAGTTTTTAAAGATGATAAAATCGCCTCAACTATGCTTTGCTCATTTCTAATTTCAGGGTTAAGATCTCTCATTACAGCGTTAATAATAAAACTATATCCTCTTTGATCTTGGGCAGTTAAATAATTAATAATTTGCTCTTGATTTTCAGATGGGTTTGATAAAAGTAACTTTAAATCCTCGGGTAACTCATCAGAAGGAAGATCAGTAGATATGCTTAACATTTGATTTAGGTTTTAATTAAAAAATTACAAAAATAACAGTTATAATTTAATAAAAATTAATATTATCTATTTTTAATTTTTAAAGCTAATTTATCAAAAAATATTTTTTCAATTGAGCAATTTGCCAACTGATTTATTTCAGGGATACAAGTTGGCGAAGTTACATTAATCTCGGTTAAATAATCACCAATTATGTCAATTCCCACAAAAAATAAATTACGCTTTTGCAAAGAATCTTTTAGGCTTTGACAAATTTCTAAATCACGTGATGATGCTTTCAAAACCTGAGCAACTCCGCCAATATGCAGATTGGAGCGAATTTCGTTATTTTGTGGCATTCGCACAATGCCTCCTGCATATTCACCGTCAATTAAGATTATCCGCTTATCACCAAATTTAACATCTGCAATGAATTGTTGAGCAACTATGGGAGCTTGATATTTACTGATCAATAACTCGATAATTGAATTAAAATTAACACTATCTTCTTCCAAATAAACCACGCCCTCACCGCCACATGAATACAAAGGTTTAACAATGATTTTTTTGTGCAATTGCTGAAATTGTTTTAAAGCGATTTTATCAGATGAAATCAGGGTTGGTGGAGTTAAATTAGCAAACTCAGTAACAAAAATTTTTTCAGGAGAGTTACGAATTTGCAAAGGATCGTTAAGAACTAAAACCTTATCACTTATTTTTTCCAAAAGATATGTCGAGGTAATGTAATTCATATCAAAGGGTGGATCTTGCCGGACTAAAATTACCTGATAATTTTTTAGGCTATCATATTTTTGTTCAATTATTTGACAATAATTAACTGGATCATTTGTCAATTTAACCTTTGAAATAAAGGCTCGTAAATCTTGAGCACAAGAATCAAAGCTTAATTGATCTGGGGTGTAATAATAAATTTCGTAACCAAGTTCTTGCCCAAAAAGCATGATTCTGTAAGTTGAATCGGTTTTAACATTAATTTTAAAAATGTCATCCATTTGCACTAAAATTTTCATTGTATTTGTATTTTTTATTGATAATTTTCAACGGTAATTTTAAGAAACTATAATTTATAAACTTCAATAAATAATTACAATTTTTTTTAAAAAAAATGCAATCAAATTCTCATAAAATTTTCCCAACATTTGATTTAGGAGATGTGGTTTTGCGAGAAAAACGCGAAAGTGATGCTGAAGATTTTTTTTACCATTACAGCAATCCTAAAGTTAATCAATTTATTCTTTGCGAAATAGCTAACGACATTGAGCAAGCTCGTAAAGACATAGCCTATTGGCGAAGTTTGTTTTATTATGGCAGTGGAATTTATTTTGCAATTGCTGATAAAAGAACTGATCGAATGATTGGAGCAATTGGTCTGAGCGGTTACAACTCTTATCAAAAAAGAATTGAAATTAGTTACGACCTATCTCCCAATTTTTGGCGAAGAGGAATTACTAGTCGAGCCATTCATCATATTGTAAAACATGCCTTTGATCATTTTAAAGTTAATCGAATTGAAGCTTCAGTTGCTACAGCTAACACCCCCTCTAAAAATTTATTAGTTAAATCGGGTTTTTCAATTGAAGGAATACTTCGTCAACATCGCTTTCACAAAGGTTATTTTTATGATGTTTACTTTTTAAGCATGCTATTAGATGACTTTAAGTTCATCGAATATAACAAATCGATTTCAAGCAATCAAAAATTTTAGAAAAATTATTTGACATTTGTTTTGATTGTGATTTAATTGGCAAAATAATTCTTGAAATACCAAAAAAATTACTACAATTTTTCAATTTTATGGTGTTTATATATAGTTGTTTAATTTAGGTGCTTTTTAACAAGCTAAATCTATAATTTGAGATCAGAAGAAATAAGGTTCAAGCCATTTTTTACAGGGTCAATTTGGTTTATCCAAAGCCAACCCAAGAATCAATTATCGAATTAACAAATATTAAACATTTTTTAAACACTAGTTAGTCAGTGGATCAATTGTTTTATCAACAATTGATTGATGATTTTTGACAAATTTTTGATTAATTTTAAAATATATTTTAAAGATATAATTTATAACCATAATTATCTTAAATTATTGTTTATTGTTAACATTTAGTTACTATAAATAGCTTTGGTTAGAATTAAATAAAAAATATCAATATTTGATTTATGAAGACATATGTTGCAAAGCCTAGCGAAATAGGCAAAGAATGGGACAAAAAATGGTGGTTAATTGATGCCGAGGGTTTAGTTGTTGGGCGATTAGCTTCAATAATCGCTAAGATCCTTCGTGGCAAGCACAAAACAATCTTTACTCCAAACATTGATTGCGGTGATTATGTGGTGGTGATCAACGCCGAAAAGGTTAAATTTACTGGCAAAAAATATGCTGAAAAACTTTATCACTGGCATACTGGCTATCCCGGTGGAATTAAAGATCGCACTGCCCGCCAATTGATTGAAGGAAAATATCCCGAAAGAGTTTTAGAGTACGCAGTTTCAAGAATGATTTCAAGAGGTCCATTACAAAGAGATTTAATGACCAAATTGCACATTTATCAAGGTTCGCAACATAAGCATCAAGCCCAAAATCCTCAGGTTCTTGATGTTGGAGCTATGAATCGAAAAAACAAGAAAAATTAATTAATTTTAAAATATGTCTGTAGTTATCAAGGAAAAAATCATTGAAATTAAACAATCGGCAAAAGCTGAAGTGAAGCCAAAAATAGACAAGCAAGGTCGTGCTTATGCCACTGGCAAAAGAAAAAACGCCGTTGCCAAAGTTTGGATTAAAAAGGGTACTGGCAAGATCAATGTTAACGATCTAGAAGCATTGCCTTATTTTGGTCGAGAGATTTTATTCAATGTTGTTAATGCTCCTCTTAAAATAACTAAAAATGACAATAAATTTGATGTTATTGCTCAAATCATTGGTGGTGGTAAAAGTGGTCAAGCAGGTGCACTTGCTCATGGTATCAGTAAAGCCTTGGTAGCATTCGATCATGGCAATCATCAGACTTTGCGCTCACTTGGCTTTTTAACTCGTGATTCACGGGTTGTTGAACCAAAAAAATACGGCTTCAAAAAAGCTCGTAAAGGCAAGACTTATCGTAAGCGTTAATCTGCTAATAATTTTTTATTCAAATCTAAATTTACAAAAAATTTGAATAAAATTATTTTAGACTTTGTTTTTATAAAACTATAAATTTTAATTTTTGATAATATGACGAGAAAATGTGATCTACTGAACGTTAAGCCAATGAGTGGCAATAAAGTTTCACACTCTAACAGAAAAACTCGCCGAAGATTTTTACCAAATCTTCGTGATGTTGCTTTTAAAAGCGATGTCCTTGGCGTAAATCTCAATCTTAAAGTTAACGCCTCAACTCTTCGAACAATCAATAAATATGGCAATATTGATATCTTTTTAGTCAATTATCCTTTTAACAAAATGACTGATACTGCTAAAAAATTCCGTATTAAAATTAAGAGAAAACTTGCTGATCAAGGCAAGCTAGATGAAGTAAAAATCTTTAAGCCAAAAACTAAAAAAGCTAAAAGTAAATAATAGCAATTTTTTTTAATATTTAACAAGCTTAGCTATCCAGCTGAACTTTCCAACGCCATAATAAATTATATGCTAAATAAGCTCGTAAATTCACTTAACAAAACTATCAATCAAGAGCAATCTAGCCAATATCAATTATCTAGTAACTTCAGCTCTTCTCATCAAAATTCCTTTGCATTTGATCAATGGTTACCGACAATTGAGATTTTTAATTTCTTTGATGAAAAAATAATCGATAGCCTACCAATTCATAATAACTACGGACTTTCTCTTAACAAAATCAATAATGCTAATCTTAATTTTTTTTTGATTTCACTAGCTAAACTAAATTTTTTTTATCGTAACCTAATTCACATTAAATTTACTGACTGTGAATTTAATAGCGAGTCTTTAACTATCTTAAGCAATAATTTACTTTTTCTAAACAATCCCAAGGGTTTAATTCTAGATATTTCAAACCTTGCATCATATGAATTTGTTGAATATCTTTTAACAAATCTACAAAATTTATCAAAAAAATTTTCACTTAAAAAAAGTGATGAAACAAACAAAAAAATTAATTATCAAAATAATCACCAGAACCTAACTATCTTTGTCAATGACAATATCTTCGATCAACTCAATTCAAACTTTGATTTAGTCGATGATTTTTTTCAACCATCTATCCGTGGAAAAATTGGCATCGATTTATTTTCATCTAAAATCAATAATAATAACTCATCATTGGCAAATCTTCAATCATCGAATAATTCTCCACCGCGAAATTTAAACAATTCCTTAACCTTTGAAAAGATCGTTAATTTCGATAATGATTCGCTGGAATTTTACCAACCTCTTCCCGATAATTTTCTACAATCTAGCGCTTTGGAAGACTTCAACCCTGCCAAGAATATTGGCGATAATATTGTCGACAATTTTTACATAAATTCATCTCAACAAAAATCTACACATAACCATTTGCAAAATAATAGCCAGCAAATTGGTGAACAACAAATCTTGAAAAATTCTTTTCAAGATAACCTAAAATCAGATTTAGAGCAATCATTAGCATCATTGCCCGAAAATTTTGCTTATCAGTTAGCATTACAGTTTTTTGCTAAAACTCCACAATATCGGTTAAATTTAATTAGTTACCAATAAAAATTAACGAAAGATATTTTTTTTCATTACTATCATCAACTTCTAATTCAATAATTTTTTGCTCAGAATCAGATAAATTTTCAGCTGGTAAAGTTACAAAAAACTTATATTGAAAAGATGACTCGCTGTTGACCTCAAGAAGATTTTCTTCATTATTAGCAATTTTTAGTATCGCCAAATCAGAATTGTTAATTCTTAATTTAAAAAATTTTTTTTGATGGGTTTTGTTAGTAATTTTTAAATAATAAGCATTACGAATTGAGCCATCGCTTAACTTAACATATAAAGGGTTTCTCTCTTGAAAAGCACTTAAATCAACCTCAGATTTTGTAGCCAAACTATATAAAGTTAACGAAGAAACTATTATTAAAATTGCTAAATAATAAAAAGTTCTAAATTGCCAAATTTTAAATTTTTTAAATTGCCTAGGATCACTAAGATGATTTAATGTATCATAGCGAATTAAGCCCTTGGGCAAACCAACCTTATGCATTATTTCATCACAAGCATCAATACATAGTCCGCAAGCAATACACTCCATTTGTAAACCATTACGAATATCGATCCCCGTAGGACAAACCACAACACATTGCTTGCAATCAATGCAGTGTCCGCGCTTATCAAAACTATCACCTTGATGATATTTGGCTCTTGGCTCACCACGTTTTGCATCGTAAGAAATAACCAAAGTGTTATTATCAAACATTGCCGATTGAAAGCGAGCATATGGACACATATAAGTGCAAACATGCTCACGGGCAAATCCGGCCATTAAATAGGTCATAAAACCAATTCCTGCAACCCATCCCAGAATTGTTATTGAAACATTTAATGAAAAAATATTCTGCCATAATTGCCATGAATCACTGAAATAACTACAAAAGACTATGCCCGTAAATATGCCTATAATAATCCATATTAGATGAGTTAAAAATTTGCGAAAAAATTTATTAAAATTATTCTTTCGATCTAAAATTATTCTTTGATTACGATCACCTTGAAAAAAACGCTCAACGGCAATAAAAATATCAGTCCATACAGTCTGAAAACAAGCATATCCACACCAAATTCTGCCAAATAACGATGTTACAAAAAACAAGGTTACAGCCATAATAATCAATATTGCAGCCAAATAATATACCTCTTGAGGCCAAATCTCAATAAAAAAGAAATAGGCTTTGCTGTTGGGTATATCAATCATAATTGCCTGATTGGTAACGCTATCACCGCGATTATATCTCAGCAATGAACTAAAAGAATAGATGCTTAGAAAAATAAAATTTAGATAGTTTTTTAATCTACGAAAACGTCCTTTGGCAAGTTGTGGATAAAGCCTTTTTTTAGCTAAAAAATAATCTGTAAACATTGCAAAAAATTTTAGATTGACATTATAATCTCATGTCCTTAAAATTTGTGATATTAAGGATGGAGAAAAAAGTTGTTGAAAACACTAAATTAAACTCTAAACTGATAAATCCAAAAAATACCAAAAATAATTTCGCATTTTTTCTAAATTATCTTTTTCGTGCTTTGAAATTAACAAGCTTGAAATTTGATTTGAAAAAATTTAGATGGGAATTGATTTTGATTGGTCGAATTATCTTCTAAGCTAGAAATCTCTAGGTTGATCAGAGTTAACTCACATATCAAAAAAAATCAAATTGGTTATTTTAGATTAATAAACTGAATTTACAAAACAAGTTATGTTTGCAATTGTTGAAACTGGTGGTAAGCAATATCGCGTTAGCACTGAACAAAAAATTATCGTTGAAAAACTTTCTGCTGAAGTAGGAAGCAAAATAACCTTTGACAAGGTTTTGCTGGTCAATAATGGTAAGGATGTATCATTTGGCAACCCTACTGTTTCAGGGGCAAAAGTCGAAGCTGAAGTTTTAAAAAACTTTAAAGATGATAAAGTTATTATTTTTAAAAAGAGAAGAAGACAAAACTCACGACGCAAGCGTGGTCATCGTCAACATCAAACCTTGTTAAAAATTACCGCTATTAACGGTTAATAACATTAAAAAAATTAATTAAATATATTAAAAATATAAAACTTAAATTAAACTTTAGGAGAATTTATGGCAACGAAGAAAGCAGGTGGTAGTTCACGAAACGGTCGCGATTCAGCAGGTAGAAGACTTGGTGTTAAAAAATATGGTAGTGAATTTGTTGAGTCTGGAGCAATAATTGTTCGTCAACGCGGTACTAAATGGCATCCAGGTAAAAATGTTGGAATTGGCAAAGATCACACAATTTTTGCAAAAATTGCTGGCATTGTTGAGTTCGCTCAATCAAATCGCAAAAACCGTACTTTTATCAACGTCATCCCTGCATAGTTACCCCTTCAAAACATCTTGCTAGTTAAGTTAAATCAAGCTTTTCTAGCTAAACAAAATTTAAGCGGACGTGGCGAAATTGGCAGACGCACTAGACTTAGGATCTAGCGCCGCAAGGCATGTGGGTTCAAGTCCCTCCGTCCGCACCACCCCTAGCAAAACCCCTTAACAGAACCTGCTAATCTAACCAACTATTTTTTTATCCATTTGCCATTAACTTTCTGGTAATGGTTGTCAGGCTTGATTTTATCAGTCTTGGGGTGGTTTTCGTAAAAATGAAAAACTCGTTTGAAATTCTTAACAAACTCAACCTCAACATCATCCAAAAATACTAAATAATCGGCATCATTATCATTGGCAAGTTTGTGAGTTATTAAAACTGGTTGGCGAGACATCACAAAATCTTGATCATTGATGGTTATATGAGGAATAAATCTGGCTCGCGCAAAACTCCACAACACCTTATCAATCTCTAACATTTTTTGTTCATTTTCACAAAAAATTAAAGCTTTTTTACCTTCGTCAATAATCTTGCTAAGCAATGGTCCAAGAGCTTTAGCAATTGATTCATCAACTTCATAAAAATTAATTTCATTTTTCATAAATATTGCCTAAATTCATTTAATACTTCGCGATAAAGTTCTTTTTTAAAATTAACAATTAAGTCGATTAAAATTGTTTTTTCAACCCATTGCCATTCGCTGAATTCAGGGGTTTCGCTATTGACGTTAATCAATGAATCATCAGCACAAAATTCTAACAAATACCAACGCTGTTTTTGCCCAAGATACTTTCCGCCCCAAAATTTTTTTTGTAATTTATATGGTAAGTTATAATAAAAATACTTGGAACTTTTTTTAATTATTTTTAAACTATGACTAGGTATGCCAGTTTCCTCAAATAATTCGCGATAAACTGCATCATCCTCATTTTCACCACTATCAATTCCCCCTTGTGGCATTTGCCATGCATTAGAGTTATTGTCAATTCTTTTGCCAACAAAAATTTTTTTTTGGCAATTGATAACCATTGCTCCAACTCCACTTCGGTAGAGATAATCTGGCTTTTCATCATTATTTTGATTAGCAATCATTGACTTAAATAAATTTATTATAAAAAATGTTATTATTTTAAATACTAACTTAACAAAAAGCAAACAATGAAATTTATATCGACTCGATCTTTAGCTCCTGCCATTAATTTTGAAGAAGTTGTTCTCCAAGGCTTGGCAAGTGATGGCGGTCTTTATGTTCCTGAATTTTTACCACAATTTGATGAAAAAAAACTTCAAGAATTAAAAAGATTATCTTACCAAGAACTGTTCTTTGAAGTTACCAAGCATTTTGTCGATAATGAAATTAATAGCACAGATTACAAAAAAATTATCAACAAATCATATCTCAATTTTGCTCATAGTGCAATTGCTCCTTTGAAACAGCTTGATAGCAATCATTTTTTACTTGAATTATTTCATGGTCCAACCCTTGCTTTCAAAGACTTTGCCTTGCAATTTCTTGGCAATTTGCTGGATTATTTTTTACAACAACGCAATCAGCAAGCTGTGGTCGTTGGCGCAACTTCTGGCGATACAGGATCAGCAGCAATTCAGGGTTGTTTAAATTGCCATAATTTACAGATTTTTATTTTACATCCGCATCACAAAGTTTCTGAAGTGCAACGTCGACAAATGACCTCAGTCATTGCTGATAACGTTTTTAACCTTGCTGTTGAAGGAAATTTTGATGATTGCCAAGCCTTGGTAAAAAAAATGTTTAGCGATGAAAGTTTTTTGAAAGGTAAAAAAATGGTCGCCGTAAATTCAATTAATTTTGCCAGAATAATGGCCCAAATTGTCTACTATTTTTACAGTGCTTTACGCCTTGGTTGTAATTCCAAAAACCCAGTTTCATTTTCAGTACCAAGTGGCAATTTTGGCGATATTTACGCTGGCCATCTTGCCAAAAGAATGGGCTTGAATATTAACAAACTTATCATTGCTTCTAACTCCAACGATATTTTAACTCGCTTTATTGATAACAATGATTATACTAAAAAAACCATGGTTGAAACCATCTCACCGAGTATGAATATTCAAGTTGCCAGCAATTTTGAAAGGCTTCTCTTCGATAGCTATCGAAGTTTCAAAAAAGATTTAAAAGTTGGCGAATTAATGCAAGAATTTGAAAGAACCCATCTTCTTAAAGTTAGCGATGAGGTTCACAAAAAAATTCAACAAGATTTTAGTGCTTACTGCGTTGACGATAATTCGACTGGTCAAACTTTAAAAAAATATTTTGATAAAACTTCAGAAATCCTTGACCCTCATAGCGCAATAGGGGCATGTGCTACGGAAAAATTTATGGCAAGCGAGAACTATCAAGGCGAAATTGTTATTACTTTGGCTACTGCCCATCCTGCCAAATTTAATGATGCCGTTGAAAAATCAATTGCTCACAAAGCCCAATTACCAAATTTTCTAAGCGATTTAATGACCAAGAAAGAACAATTTGCAGTAATCATTAACAATCTTGAAACTGTTAAAAATTATATAACTCAAAGGGTTTAAAATGATTACAAATATTGGCTATGCCCTACTCTTTTTACAAATTACCTTAGCAATTTTATTGCCAATATTTTGCAAATATTATCAACCAAAAATCTCTCAACAAAATCTTAATAAACTTACCAATATTTTTACTGCTTCGCTTGTGATTAGTGCTTTTGTTAATCAAATCGCTCTAGCCATAGCCTATATCATTTGCGATTACACAATTTTAAATGTTTACCAAAACACTCATCACCTTAAGCCTTTGATTTACCGTATTGCTGGCTCATGGGGAAATCATGAAGGTTCAATGCTTCTGCTGATAAGTGTCTTAAGTTTTTATCTGTTTATTTTTGATTATTTTAGCAAGATAGAATCGAAAATCAAAATTATTGCCATCAATAGTCAATGCTTGATCATTGCTTTATTTTCAGCTTACACAACTTTTGCTTCTAACCCTTTCTTACCCAGTTATTCACAAGGTTTTGCCTTAAATCGCAATATTGAAGGTCTTGGTTTAAATCCAATTTTGCAGGATATTGGTTTAGCCTTACATCCACCAATGCTTTATACCGGATATCTTGGCTTTAGCATAGTTTTTTGCCTAATGATTAGCATGTTAATCAACAAAGAATTTAGCAATAAGTTACTAACAAGTTTAAGTAACTGGTTATATTTTGCCTACGCCTTTCTTACCCTTGGTATCATGCTTGGAGCTTGGTGGGCCTATCGCGAGCTTGGCTGGGGTGGATATTGGTTTTTTGATCCAGTTGAAAATATTTCGTTAATGCCATGGCTTTGCGCTACGGCATTGATTCATAGTATTAAATTCGCCAAAGACAGTGATTCAATGCAATTTTGGAGTGCGTTTTTAGCAATTTTGTGTTTTATCCTTTGTTTGTTTGGAATATTTTTAACCAGATCTGGAGTTTTAACATCAGTTCATGCCTTTGCAGTAGACATGGATCGCAGTTATTTCATTGTCGCAATAATTTTAATTATTTCTAGTTATGGATTGTTAGTTCTTGGTTATAATTCTGATTTATTGTCAAAAAAAAATAAAAATATTATTGTTAAACAAAAAATAAAACTTTTTTTAGTTATTGTTAACAATTATTTTTTATTAGGTAGTTTATTTGTTGTTCTTCTTGGAACTTTATATCCAATTTTTCTAAGGGCTTTTGGTAACCAATTTATCACGGTTGGAGCGCAATATTATCAGCAAATTTTTAGTTATTTATTAATTCCTTTTTTAATTTTTTTTAGTTTAAGCGGATATCATCACCAAAGTTTAGATTTCAAAAAATTCTTCAAAACTATTTTATCTTCTCGCTTTGCTATTTGCTTTGTTCTTAGCTGTATCGCCATCTCAACAGCAATTTACAAAAATTTTGATCTTAATTTTTTGCAATTAATTATTTTATTTTTAAGTTTTTTTACATTATTTGTTACCTTATCAACTCGTCAAAAACTCAGAGTTTATTTTGCTCATTTAGGTTTTGTAATTTTGCTTTTAGGAATAATTTTAAGTAGTTATTTTGCATTAGTTAAAGAGCAAAATTTAAAAGTTAACGAACAAATTGCCCTAGGCAATTACCAATTCACTTTTAAAGAAGTAAGTTTTTATCAGGGTAAAAATTTTATCGCTCGCCAAGGGCAATTTATAATTACCAAAGATCAACAAACAATTGCCAATGTTAACCCTCAACTTCGTTTTTATCCCGTCAATCAACAAACCACCAATGAAGCTTCAATTGCTCACCTCTTAGTTGGTGATTTATATGCCGTAATTGGCAATAAGGATGATTTAGAAAATTACGCAATAAGAATTTATTTTAAACCTTTTGTTTATTTAATTTGGCTAGGAGCAATTATTATTTTCCTAGCTTTGATTTCAAAACCGCTAATGACAATTTTAAAATTTAAATTGCATTAAATTTTGTAAATTTTTAAAATTTAAAAGTCTTTTTTAATCAAAAATATTTTTTATTCTATGAAATTTATCATTCATCAGCCAAGTAAATCGGCAATGCAATCCGGTAAAAAAAATACCAAAGTTTGGTTAATGACTCCTAAAGAAGAAATAAATCATCGCTCAATTAACTCTGATATGGGCTGGATCTCTTCAAATAACACTACTTCACAATTGAAATTTACCTTTAAAACCAAGGAAGAAGCTATTGCTTATGCCAATAAAATGAATTATCAATTTGAAATCATTGCTTCGCATTCAAGCACAATTAAGCCTAAATCTTACGCCAATAACTTTCTATAAAAAACAATAAATTTTGCATTTTAAAATTAATTGTTTAAATTAATTTACGGTTAATTTAATTTTAAATAAAATGGACAAAATCGTTGATTTAGTAGCTGAAAAAATAAACAAAAATTATAATCAAATTACAGATTTTCTTAACAAAAAATCTACAAATCTTGAAACCATTTTCTACAATTCTCTAGATATTCGCCATAGTGGTTTTAAAATTGCTGTTGTTGATACTAATTGCTTTCCAGCTGGTTTTAATAATCTCGTCAACAAAGATTATAGTATAGTTCAGCAAGAAATTATTAATTTTTTTAAAAGTAAGTTTCTTGGCAATTTTCATAGGGAAATTCCCAATAAAATAATTCTGATCCCTGAAAATCATACTCGTAATTTAAAATATCTTGAAAATATTTTAATATTAAAAAATTTATTGCAAAGTTTCGCTGAGGTGAGAATTGGTTCAATTAACCCAGAACTTAAAGAAATAACTTCGCTTAAAATTAATGAAAATCAAACTCTTGAGTTATTGCCAATCCAATTAGTAGATAACAAAATAACCACTATTGATAATTTTCAAGCACAAGTAGTTATTCTTAACAATGATCTAAGTGATAACATCCCTGATATTTTAAAAAATACCACAACCCCAATTTTTCCAAATCCAAAACTTGGTTGGTATCAGCGTCGTAAATCAGATCATTTTACAATTTACAACCAGATTGTTGAAGAACTTGCAAACCTTATAGATCTTGATCCTTGGCTTATTTCAACTTATTTTTCTAAATGCACAAATCTTGATTTTAAAAAACAGCAAAACATTGAATTATTAGCTGAGGAAGTTGAAAAAATAATCAACAAAACTCAAAAAAAATATCAACAATATGGCATTGATGAGCAACCTTACGTTTTTATCAAAGCCGATAGCGGAACCTATGGCATGGCTGTTTGGTCAGTAAAATCAGCAACTGATGTATTATCAATTAACAAAAGAGAACGCAACAAAATGAACACCACCAAAGGTGCAAATCTCAATTGCCAAGTTATAATTCAAGAAGGTCTTAAAACCATTGATCGAATTTTTAATAAATCTTGCGAACCTTTGATTTATATGGTTAATTCAAAAGTTGTTGCCAATATTTTAAGAGCTAATGGCAATCGCGATAACAGCGAAAACCTTAACAGTCTTGGTGCAGAATTTTTTAATTTAAACAATTCACAGAATTTTGAAAATTTTATTAAGAGCAATTCAATTAATAATTCAAAAAATTTATTACTAACTTATGACCTGCTTGCAAGGATTGGAAGCATTGCTTCGGCTTATGAAAATTTTAACAACAATAATAATTAAATTATCAAAATTTAACTTGCAGTTTATAAAAATAATGCAAAATTTATAGTGCAAAAATAAATATTAAAAAAATAAATTAATTGTTTAGCAATATTAATTCTTAGATAAAATTATGGTCAGTGATAAAAAATATTCTAACAATAAATCACCAATTATTGGTATCTTGCCAGACTACAAAGAAAACGAGCAAAACAGTTACTCCACCAAAAGTTTTTATGCAATTAGAACTTCTTTTATTGAAGCAATTGTTAATGCTCAAGGTTTGCCTTTGATCCTACCTTATTGTTACGAAAAAATTGATCAATATCTGGAAATGATTGATGGCTTGATGATCATTGGTGGATATTTTGATATTAATCCCAATCGCTACAGCGATGAACCACTTCACCCGCAAACCAAACTGAATACTGTTCGCTCAGACTATGAATTTGCTTTTACCACCAAAGCTCTAAATCATAACAACTTGCCAATTCTTGGAATTTGTAATGGTATGCAGTTACTTAGCGTAATTCATGATGGTAAATTAATTCAGCACATTCCTGATGAAAAAAATTCTCAAAACATAAATTTCATCAATCACGAACAATCTCACACCAAAGGATTTGAAGACTATTCAACAGCTTATCATGATGTTGAAATTGTTGAAAATTCACAACTTTTCGCAATTATTGGTCAAAAAAAAATTAAGACCAACTCCTCTCATCACCAAGGCGTTAGAAGTGTAGGCAATCAACTTAAAGTTGTTGCATATGCCTGCGATGGCATGATAGAAGCAGTTGAAAAACCTGATCATCCTTTTTGTTTAGGAATTCAATGGCATCCTGAATTATTCCCATGCGAAACAGATTCGAAAATTTTTTCGAACTTTATCGCTCATAGCCAGAAATATTCATCCAATAAAAAATAATTTATGATCGAAGAAAAAAAAATAGATGGCACTAGAGTTGCCAAAGTTATATCCCAATCAGGATTGTGTTCACGACGTGAAGCAGAACAACTTATCGTTGAAGGTCGAGTTACTGTTAATGGCGAAACCATCAACACTCCAGCAGTGTTCATTACTGATCAGTCAATTAAAGTTGATGGCAAATTAATCAACGCCAAACAAGAAACCAGACTATGGTTACTTTACAAACCAGTTGGCACAATTACCTCTGCAAAAGATCCTAAAAATCGTAAAACAATTTTTAAAATTTTGCCAAAAAATATGCCAAGGGTTATTAGCGTTGGAAGACTTGATTTTAACACTGAAGGTCTGATAGTTCTTACCACCAATGGAGCATTGGCAAGTTACATGGAAATGCCCAAAAATAAATGGGTTCGCAAATACCGTGCCCGAGTCTTTGGCAAACTTGATCATGAGCGCTTAAAAGCCCTAGAAAATGGTATTACCATTGAAGGAATTCATTATGGCTCGGTTAAGGTTAGCGTTGATGTTGAAAAAGAATCAAACTCATGGCTAACCATTTCTTTGCAGGAAGGAAAAAATCGTGAAATTCGCAATATCATGGAACATTTAGGATTGCAGGTTAATCGCTTGATTAGAGTTTCCTTTGGTCCTTTTGTGCTTGGCAATATGCAGATTGGTGAACTTCGTGAAATTAACAAAAAACAGTTAGAGAGTTTTATTCCTGCAGAAATTTTGTAAGATAAAAAACGAATTTCTTACTTAATAGTTGCAATACCATTTCAATATCCTTAAAAGTTTTAAATATTGAATTGGTATAATATTTATTTTATAAATTTCATAGCTACTTTCTCTTTGAAATCCTTGGTTCAAGCAAATAAATCGGCGAAATATTTAACTGGTTACTTGAATTATTTTTTAAGAGGTTGTGATATTTTTCTAAACCCAGTAACCCCAGACTCAAAACATCATTTTGTAAGATTACGGCTTGGTTGCTGATTTTATTGATAAAGTGATCATAGCTTAATTGCTGATCAAAAATTATTAAATCTTGGCTAAAATTTAATTGCTTTATTAAATCATCAATCGTTGAAACATCTGGCTCGCTAAGACATTTTAATTGCATATCCTCATAACAATATCTTGCAAAAAAAACCTCATTTCCACAGGCGTTAACAGTAACTGTTAACTTCAAATTATTATTATTGTTTTTTGAAGATAATAAATTATTTTTATAAAAAAAAGCTAATAATTCACATTTATTAACAGTAACTACTGGTTTTTGACAAGAAATATTAATCATTTTGGCAACACTTAAGGCAACCCTTGTTGCTGTAAAGCTTGAAGGTCCATTACTAACCACCACTAAATCTAAATCTTGATACCAAATTTGCTGATTTTTTAAAATTTCTTCAATTTTTACAATCAACATTTCACTGTGACTAAAGCCATCGTTAATTTCACTTTGTTGAATTAATTTATTATCTCGAATAATTCCTACAAGTAAATTCAAAGCACTACATTCAAAGGCAAGGGTAAGCATTTGATTAATTCAAAACATTTTTAATTTCTGGAACATCTAATGAAAATGTTGGAATCTCAACTTCAAACTCAGTATCATTGTCAAGATTAATCATTTTGTAATGTCCTGACATAATTCCTGATGGATAACGCAAGTGAACCCCGCTTGAATATTGATAGCTTTGATTAGGCAGAATAATCGGCTGTTCGCCAACCACTCCTTCACCCTTAACTTCTTGCAACTCACCAAATTCATCAATAATTTTCCAATATCTTGAAATAAGTTTTATCGAAAATTTATTACGATTTTCAATTCTAACCTGATAAGCCCAGATAAAAATTTCACCAATTGCGGTTTTTTTGCCATCAATATATTCTGGCCAAACGCTAATTTCAACAGCATTAGTTATTGCTTGATAGGGCTTTTTATCAAAGACCATGTCTTGTAATTCATCCATTACTTCACTTTTATATAATTGTGACATAAATTTTAATTATACCGTTTCAAATTTAAGATTGATCATTATAAAAATTTTTTAAGTAGTATAATAATTATTTTAAAATATTTGATGCTGAAATTTCAATTTTATCTTTGAAATAACATTTAACTTTTAAAAATAATTTTTATATTTTCTACATTCGATCAGTTAAGTCAACAACTCTTATCAATTCTTTTAGATCAGTAATACCTTTGGAAACTTTTTCTAAACCATCATCAACCATTGTTAAAAAACCTTTTCTAACAGAATATTCTAACATTTCTCTACGACTTGCTTCTCGTAAAATCATCTCATCAAGTTCGCGATCAAATGGCAAAATTTCACAAATTACAACCCTGCCCTTGTAACCTGATTGATTACATTTCTCGCATCCAACTGATTTATAAATTGAAGTTAGGTTAGCATATTTTGGTCCAAGCAGTTTTTTTTCAGCTTCATCCAAAGGCATTTCTTTTTTACAATTTCCGCATAATTTTCTGGCCAGTCGTTGAGCAATAACCCCAATCATCGCTCCCGACATTAGATAAGGAGGAACTCCAATATTCATTAACCTTGGAATTGCTCCAAGAGCATCATTGGTATGCAGTGAACTATAAACTTGGTGACCCGTCATCGCAGCTTGAATAGCAGTGATTGCCGTATCTTTATCACGAATCTCACCAACCAGAATCACATCTGGATCTTGGCGGAGTAAAGCTTTAATTCCCGAAGCAAAATCCATACCAACTTCAGCACGAATATTTGATTGACGAATCAACGGCAAATGATATTCCACCGGATCCTCGAGAGTCATAATATTTTTATCAATTGAATTGATATAATTCAAAACTGTATACAAAGTTGTGGTTTTACCAGAACCAGTTGGACCAGTCAGAATAATAACTCCTTCAGGACGCTGAACGATTTTTTTTAAAATTCTAATATTAGTTTCCGAAAAACCAATTTTATCAATGGTTAAAATCGATTGCTTTTCATCAAGAATACGCATAACAATATTTTCACCATTGATGGTTGGCTGAGTTGACACCCGAAAGTCAATTTTTCTGCCAATAATTTCTGAATTAATTCTACCATCTTGGGGTTTTCTACTTTCAGCAATATTCATTCCCGACATAATTTTCATCCTTACGGCAATTGCTGACCAATAATCTTTGTGGATACTTCGAATTTGAGCCATTTTACCATCAATACGATAACGAATTCTTAGGAATGATCCCTCGGGCTCAAAGTGTAAATCCGATGCTCCGCGATGCACCGCATCGGTTAAAATAGCATCAACTAATCGAACCATCGGGCTTTTATAATCACCTTTTAATTGCTCTTCATCACTAACATTTTTTTTACTACCAATTGACTCAATCTCTTTTAAAATCCCCTCAATTGACATCTCGTAATCATAATACTGATCTACAGCCTTCATGATATCAGCTTCGGGAATATAAACTGGAATTATTTTAAATTCGATTGGAAAATAACGTCGAACCTGATCGATTGCCACAATATCAAAAACATCTGCCATACCAACAGTAACCGATACTGAATTATATGACACGGCAATTAGTTTATTGCGAATTGCAAATTCCTTTGGCAATTTTTTTACTAATTTAGCATCAATAATTGAGCCAGCTAAATCAAATTTTTTAATACCCGTTGACTCATTTAAAATCTCGCCAAGAGCTCCCTCGGAAACAAAGCCCATCTCCACCAAAATCGCCCCAATATTTTTTCCAGTCTTGTTGCGGGTAAGTTCACGTTTGGCAATTTCTAATTGGTCATCAGAAATAACTTTTTTCTCAAGTAGTTTTAAGCCTATATCGTTAGCAGTTGAGACTTTGGTCATGAATTAAATATTAAATCTTTTTGTAATTTAAATTAGTTTTTATTAATATTTTTTGATTATTATTATCCTTATCAAATTATTTTTATTATCTTTTTTAAGGAAATTGTTAAATTTGTTCAAGCA
>JBJTWJ010000167.1:0-19166 GCA_046081665.1 Alphaproteobacteria bacterium
TCGAAAACTCCGCTTAGGACCTACCAGCTAGATAGTTGGTACCGTGAGTAACGAGAGAGTGATCTCTATTGTACACCCAAATCAGATTCCAACATCTTGGCAATATTTTAATAAAAAAAACAAGACGATTTTTTAACAAAAAATTACTAACAAGTTTGATTGATTATTATCAAAATAATTTTAAAAATGATCATGGCTATTATTTGGCAACATTTAAAATTATTACCATTATAGCTCAAAAAAAATAATTAAATATGCAATTGGATCAAGCACAACAGCGAGTATTTGATAAACTTAATCATCTCTTAATTAATCTTCATTACAAACAAATAAAGACTAAAAATTATCATAAAGTTTTTAATATGTTTAATAAGAATTCACAAATTTTATCAGATGATTTAGGATATTATATTTATGGAGGAGTTGGCAGAGGTAAAACAATGCTGATGAAGAATTTTTTTGATAAATTAAAATTCAACGAAAAATTTTTTTGTCATTTTAACAGCTTCATGAAGCAAATTCATCAAGCTTTGCATGAAATTCGTAGTCAGTTTATAAATACTTCAGATGAATTAATTTTTGCCGTTGAAAAAACCTTAAAAAATAATGATTATCAGCAGTTACCAAAAGTTATTTGCTTTGATGAATTTCAAGTGCTTGATGTTGCAGATGCCATGTTATTATCACGAATTTTTGAGTATATTTTTCAAAAAAAAATTATCGTAATTTTTACTTCCAATACCCATCCCCTAGAACTTTATCAAAATGGGTTGCAACGTGAATTATTTATTAATTTTGTTAAAAAAATCCTATTAACTAACTGTCAAGTTCTTCATCTTGATTCAATAATTGATTATCGTGCTTTAAATCTGGTATCAATTTATAAAAAATATTTAGTAAATGATCCTAAAAATATTGAAATATTTAAATCATATATTGCGGAATTTACCAGAAATAAAATCTTGCAGACAAAGCTAATTAAAGTTTGGGGAAGGGAATTAGTTGTTAAAAATTCATATGAAAATATTGCAATATTTAATGCCAATGAATTATTTTTTGATAATCTGCATAGTGCTGACTATGAATCATTGGCGATTAACTATGATTTAATTTTTATTAACAATCTACCTAATTTTTCTAACGAAGATATCAATGAATTAAGAAGATTTACCTTATTTGTTGACGAAATTTATCTTCATAAAACTGCATTAATAATTCTAGCAAAAAATAAAATTGATAATTTGGTTGATGATAATTTACTAAATAACAAATTTAGTTTCTTTCAAAGAACAATCTCGCGTCTCAAGGAAATCAAGAGTTTAAGTTATTTTGAAAACAGTAAATTTAGACATGAACTGCTTAAAAAAAATATTGCTTAGTTAAAGATAAATTATAAAATATTAGAAGTTATTTATTTCAAATTACTTTAAGTGAATAGATCATGATAGATAAAAAAATTAGTGATTACGATGTTATTGTCATTGGTGCAGGGCATGCAGGAATTGAATCAGCATGTGCATCTGCACGAATGAATGCTCAAACCTTGCTTATTACTAAATCCCAAGAAAATCTCGGAGAAATGTCATGCAATCCAGCAATAGGAGGTGTTGCTAAAGGAACAATAGTTCGAGAAATTGATGCTTTGGATGGTATTATGGGTAAAGCAATTGATTTAGCTGGAATTCACTTTAAAATTCTTAATGCTTCTAAAGGTCCAGCTGTTCATTCACCTCGGGCTCAAGCAGATCGTACTCTTTATAAAAAAGCTATTAATCAACTTTTAAAAAATTATCCGAATCTGACCATTTTATATGATGAAGTCGAAGATTTATTAATTGAAGACCATAAAATTTTTGGCATTAGAACTAAAGATCAGCAAGAAATTTTTGCTAAAAGCGTGGTGCTTACCACTGGTACATTTCTTAACGGTGTTATTCATATTGGCAAAACTCAAACCAAAGCTGGAAGAGTCAATGAAACTCCATCATATGGAATTTCAAAAAGTTTACTAAATTATAATTTTCGCTTAGGTCGACTTAAGACTGGAACACCTGCACGAATTCTTAAAAGTTCAATTAATTTTACTGATCTTGAAGAGCAAAAAGGTGATGAAATACCTACTCCTTTTTCATTTTTAAATGAAAATATTTCTGTTAAACAGACTTCTTGTTTTATCACCTATACCAACCAAACAACTCACAAAATTATCCAAGAAAATTTAGGGCAATCTGCAATGTATGGTGGACAAATTAGTGGAATTGGTCCAAGATATTGTCCGTCAATTGAAGATAAAATTAACCGTTTTTTTGATAAAGAAAGGCATCAAGTTTTTCTTGAACCTGAAGGCCTAGAAAGCGATTTAATATATCCAAATGGTTTATCAACATCATTTCCAATTGATGTGCAAAAGCAATTTTTGCAATCAATAAAAGGTTTAGAAAATTGCATAATTTCTCAGGCTGGTTATGCAATCGAATATGATTATGTTGATCCTCGAGAATTATTGCCAACACTGGAAACAAAAAAAATCCGAGGCTTATTTTTTGCTGGACAAATTAATGGAACAACAGGCTATGAAGAAGCTGGAGGACAGGGTATTGTTGCAGGAATTAATAGCGCATTAAAATCACGATCAAGTTCTTTAGACTTTATTTTATCACGAACTCAATCTTATATTGGTGTTATGATTGATGATCTTACTTCACTTGGAACAAATGAACCATATCGAATGTTAACTTCAAGAGCTGAATATCGTCTTCATCTGCGCACAGACAATGCTGATTTAAGACTTACGCCAATTGGTATTGAAATTGGTGCAGTCTTGGAAAGACGAAAACAAGTATTTTATGAGCGACAAAATCGCATAAATCAAGCAAAGGCTCAGCTTCAAAATTTAAAAACAACGCCATCGAAACTTATTCAATTTGATATTAATATAAAGCAAGATGGAATAGTTCGTAATGCTTATCAATTATTATCTTTTCCAGCAATTAAATTTAGTGATTTGGAAAAAATTTGGCCAAATCTTCTTGAAGAAAATTCAACTAATTTTTTTAATAATAATTCATCACAAAATTTCCAAGAGAAAAAATCCCAAATTGATCAACAAACCAAAAAACAAATTGCAATTGATGCACTTTATAGTGCTTACTTAGATAGACAGCAAAGGGATATTGAGCTTTTTTCACGTGAAGAAAATTTAAAAATTCCTTTAGAGATTGACTACTATAAAATCAATAGTCTATCAACTGAAGTTAGAGAGAAATTAAGCTTTTTTCGTCCAGCAACAATTGGTTTTGCAATGAAAATTCAAGGCGTTACTCCTGCTTCAGTAATGGCTATCATGATTTATCTTAAAAATAATTATTCAACCGATATTCATCAGCAAGTAAATTATGATCAAAAAGAAATTTTGCCCCAATCATCGCAATAGTTTCTTCTGTCTTATAGTTTTATTTTTGTTTTTGTTCCTTAGCCTCAAAGCTAAAGCTGAAAGTGAATATGTATCAACCAACGATATTGTAAAACAAATTGAAAAAAGTTTAATATTCGATAAAGAGTCAAAGCAAAGAATTGATGTTTATAAATCTCGTCAAGATGATAAATCTGCGGATATCAGTATTGAATCAGGAAAATCAGATGTTCTAACTATTAATGAAAGTAATATTAATTCGGGAATAGAAATTGTAATTGTTGATGAAAAAAAAGAAAATTTTGATATTAAAGAAAAAGAGCGATTGGCCTATAATTCAGCGATGATTGGACAGTATGAAGTTGCAATTCAAATTTTTAAACAGATCATTAAGGATCAAAGTAATAATACTTATGCCAAATTTTCACTTGCTTCAGTCTATCAAAAAATTGGGCAATATCGCCAAGCTAAAAATCTTTATCATGAACTTCTTAAATCAAATTACGAAAATAAAGAGGAAGTTTTAGGAAATTTATTTACCATATTAGTTGATGAATCACCGCGAGATTCAATTTATCTGCTTTCACGATTGTCAATTCAAAATCCTGATTCTCCAATAATCTTAGCTCATACAGCACTAGCTTATGAAAAAATAAAAAATTACGATAAAGCTATTTCATATTTTTTAAAAGCCATAAATTTAGATGATACAAATATAAGTTATAAGTTCAATTTGGCAATAATTTATGATAAAGCTCAAAAAATTGAAAAAGCTCTTGAGATGTACAGCGAAGTTGTTAAAAATTATTTTAGTACCAATAACAATTCAATTCCAATTGAAGTTGTAAAAAAAAGAATCGAAACCATAAGGAATAAATTATGATTGATAAAATTTTGCAATATGCTAAAAAACAAGGCTGTTCAGATGTTCATATTACCACAAATTCTCAACCATCAGTTCGTTTCGATGGTGATATAACCATTATTCCCAACACCCCAGTTCTTACCGATAAAGCAGCATTGGATCTCATTTATATGATCATGAATGATTCGCAAAAAAAAATTTATGCTGAAAAATTAGAGCTTGATTTTTCAATTCAAGTTGGACCAGCACTGCGTTTTCGTGTTAACGCTTTTCGAACTATTTACGGACCAGCTGCAGTATTTCGGGAAATTCCCTTGGAAATCAAGAGTTTAGCAGCATTAAATGCTCCGCAATCAGTTCATGAATTAGCCAGATATAATTCAGGATTAGTTTTAGTTGTTGGTCCTACGGGAAGCGGAAAATCAACAACTCTAGCAGCATTAATTGACGAGATTAATGAAAAACATCGTAAGCATATCATCACCATCGAAGATCCAGTTGAATTTATCCACAAAAGCAAAAAATGCCTAATCAATCAGCGTGAAGTTGGAAACAGTACCCACTCTTTTAGTGCAGCCTTAAAAAGTGCTCTTCGTGAAGATCCTGATGTGATTCTGGTTGGTGAGATGCGCGATATTGAAACTATTCACCTTGCTCTAACTGCAGCAGAAACGGGACACTTAGTTTTAGGAACTCTTCATACCAGTTCAGCTGCACAAACTATTAACCGTATCATTGATGTTTTTCCTGCTAATGATAAACCAGTTGTAAGAACCATGCTTTCAAGCTCAATCAAAGCCGTTGTTTCCC
Source organism: Alphaproteobacteria bacterium (assembly GCA_046081665.1). Lineage (GTDB taxonomy): Bacteria > Pseudomonadota > Alphaproteobacteria > Rickettsiales > UBA1997 > CAILUF01. The sequence continues at coordinate 5,088 of JBJTWJ010000167.1, forward strand.
AAAGACTTATTAAAAAACAAGGCGGAGGGCGTGTTGCTTCTTATGAAATTATGATTGCCAATCCGTCAATTCGAAATCTTATTCGTGAAGATAAAATTGTGCAGATCAATTCAATTATCGAAATTAGTAAAAAATTAGGAATGGTAACAATGAGAGATTCGGTTATAGAGCTAGAAAACAAGGGGATTATTTCAAAGGCTACTGCAGAAGAAATATTTGCAGCTTCAGAATAAAATATTAGTTTTTTTTTAAAAATTTAATTTTAAAATATAAATTATAATCGCTATTTAAAAATAATTAATTTAAGTTACAAATATTGCTTTTAACTAAAAGATTTATTTTTAAACAAATTAGCCTTATGCCTACAAATTAATGGATGGATATGCGAAAACTTTTTAGAACAAAATCAATTAAACAAATTTTAGCTGAAGCTGAAAAAAAAACATTTAAGAAATCACTTGGGGCATTTGATCTTCTCCTTCTTGGGATTGGCAGTACAATAGGAACTGGAATTTTTGTTTTAACGGGTACAGCTGCTGCCAATTTTGCTGGACCAGCTGTAGCTCTGTCATTCGCTATATCAGGTCTAGTTTGTATGTTTGCAGGTTTGGCTTATACCGAGCTTGCTTCCATGGTTCCAGTTTCTGGAAGTGCCTACACCTATTCTTATGCAATTCTTGGAGAATTTTTAGCTTGGATCGTCGCCAGCGGATTAGTTTTAGAATATACAGTTGCAGCCTCAACAGTTTCAGCTGGGTGGTCAGGTTATCTTTTAAAAATTCTAGAGCAGGGTGGAATTATTTTACCAAAAGCCTTTACATCTACCCCATCGCAAGGAGGAATCATTAATCTTCCTGCTTGCTTGATAGCGTTATTTATTGGAGTTTTGTTAGTAAGAGGAACAAAAGAAAGTGTTATCGTAAATAGAATTCTAGTTGGCCTAAAATTAGGGGTGATTTTTATTTTTATGGTTGTGGCAATTCCTCATATCAAAATGGTTAATTATGAAGATTTCATGCCTTTTGGCTTCAAGGGTGTTGTTATGGGAGCATCGGCAATATTCTTCGCCTATCTTGGTTTTGATGCAGTTGCCACAACTGCTGAAGAATGCAAAAATCCTAAACGTGATTTGCCAATTGGTATCATCGGCTCTTTGCTTGCCTGTACATTAATTTATATTTTAGTGTCATTAGCATTAACTGGAATAGTCAATTATTCAACGTTAAATAATTCTGCGCCAATGGCTAACGCCTTATTGGCAAATGGGAGCAATATTGGTTCAGCTCTAGTTTCGATTGGAGCAATTGCAGGAATGGTTACAGTATTGTTGGTAATGATGTATGGACAATCACGAATTTTTTTCGTAATGTCGCGTGATGGATTGTTGCCAAAAAGTTTTTGTAAAACTCATAAAAAATTTGATACCCCGTATGTAAGTTGTATTGTTGTTACTATTGCGGTATCGCTAATTTCGGGTTTTACACCAATTCGTACCATGGGTGATATGAGTAGCCTTGGAACACTTTTTGCTTTTTTAATTGTCTCATGTTCGGTAATTATTTTACGAATTAAAAATCCTCTCCAAGAAAGAAGTTTCAAATGCCCTGCGGTTTATATAGTCGCCCCACTCGCAATTCTGGGATGTGGATATTTGATTTATCAGCTGTTATTCGAAAATCACAAAGCATTTATAATCTGGTATAGTATAACAATTGCCATTTATTTTCTCTATGCTCAAAAAAGAAGTGAGCTTGGAAATTCCAATAATAAGATTGACAGTAACTTTAAAAACAAAAAACAGTATGATCAGCAAAATTTTAATCCAAAAATATTCAAAAATGCTGAAAATTTTATTTCACAAGATCAATTACAACAAGATGTAAAGAATAATAATTCTAAAAATACACATAGCAATTCTCAATCTAATTCTCAACGAAAAAAAAATCGTCATAACAAAAAAATTAAAAAAAATCCCAATCCTAAATATCAAAATTTTAATAAATGACTTTACTACAAAAACTGTTTCGTACCAAAAAATTATCAGAAATTATTGATAAATCTCACAATACCAATCTTAAAAAAACCCTTGGTGCATTTGATTTGATAATGATTGGAATTGGATGCACGATTGGCACAGGAATTTTTGTTATAACTGGTGTTGCTTCTGCAAAATATGCAGGTCCGGCAATCAGTCTGTCTTATGCAATTGCTGCAATTGCTTGTTTATTTTCAGCATTAGCTTATGCTGAACTGGCTTCAATGGTACCAATATCTGGTAGTGCTTACACATACACATACGTAGTTATTGGTGAATTCATCGCTTGGTTAGTTGGTTGGGGTTTAATTTTGGAGTATGGCATTGGTGCATCAACTGTTGCATCTGGCTGGTCAGGATATATGACAGGAATTTTAAACAGTGCTGGAATTAATATTCCGCAAAATCTTACTAAGACACCATTTGAAGGAGGAATTATTAATCTTCCAGCTCTTCTAATTTCATTTTTTATTGGTTTGTTATTATTTCGTGGAACCAAGGAAAGTGTATGGTTAAACCGTCTGTTAGTATTCACTAAAATGGCAGTAATTTTTATTTTTTTACTGATTGCTACACCGATGATAAATACTGAGAATTATAAAAATTTTATGCCTTTTGGTTTTGATGGGGTAATGATCGGTGCAGCAACAGTTTTTTATGCTTATATCGGTTTTGATGCTGTTGCCACAACTGCCGAAGAATGTAAAAATCCTAAACGTGATTTGCCAATTGGCATAATTGTTTCGTTAATAGTCTGCACCGCACTTTACGTATCGGTGTCATTGGTTTTAAACGGTATTGTTAACTTCTCAACTTTAGATAATGCAGAGCCGTTAGCTCGAGCCCTTCGTGATAATGGTAAAAATTTTGGCTCAGTCTTAGTTGCAACAGGGGCAATAGCTGGAATTACTTCAGTATTGTTGATTTTGGTTTATGGTCAATCGCGAATATTTTTTGTAATGTCTCGTGACAAATTAATTCCAAGCTTTATCAGCAAAACTCATAAAAAATTTTATACTCCTTATGTTAGTGTAATCATTACCACTCTAATTGTCGGCCTTGTTGCAGGATTTTTACCACTTGAAACTCTGAGTAATATGACAAGTCTTGGAACTTTATTTGGGTTTATAATTGTCGCTATTGCGGTAATGATTTTACGAATTAAGCAACCTAATTTAAAACGCTCATTTTCTTGCCCAGCTGTTTACTTAACTTCCCCTCTCGCCATCTTATCTTGTAGTTATTTAGTTTATAAGCTTCTACTTAATAACTGGCTGTATTTTTTGGTATGGACAATAATTGGCGTAATTTTTTATTTTAGTTATAGCTATAAAAACAAATAGTTTTTAATTATTAAAAAATAAGTGTTGCAAAGTAGATTATTATAATTTATAAAATATTTTATTTAATTAGAATAATTTAATTATGTCACATTTGTTTACTAGTGCATTACCATCTGAAAAGCAATCTCTGGATTCTGGACCAAAATTTCTATCACCACTATCGTCTTATCCAAGAGAGAATATTGAGACTCTTCATCCAGTAGAAACTCGTGGTAACTTTAGAAGATTTCCTTATTCATATACCGCTAGATCTGAAATTGAAGAGTGTAAAAAGAAAATTTTTGAAAATTTTGATAAAATTATCCAACATTCTAAATCAGAAGATCCTATCAAACATCATGCCAAAGATTTCAAATTTTTTTTATCAAAATTAGATCCTCATAATCTAGAATTTCTTGCTGATAGTTATTTTAATAAACTTATAGGCAATTCTTGTAATTCACAAGAATATGATTTTAGTGCTATTTATTACTTAATTAAAGACCATAAAAGTCCGCTTATTAAATCTTTTGTTGATCGATTAAAATTAAAATTCAACGAATTATTCCAAAATTCAACTAAAAAATCAATTAAAGAAAAATTTCTTCAAATTCAACATAATGATTTTTTTAGCGAACTTATAAATACTGAATTAAGTAAAACATTTAATGAATCATCGATTGATCAATCAAGAGTTGGCTTGTCTGTATCATCAATTAACGAAAATACCCCAATAGATACAACATTAAATGAAATTCAGGATTTTATTTTTTCAATTTCAGATAAATTTTCTGATTCAGATTTCAAAAAATGTAAAATTTATTCAGCAGCACTTTTAGATTTGGTAATTGATAATTTAAATAAAGAAAATGCAATTTCCTTAAAATATAGAGGTGAAATTTATAAAGGTCTCATAAAAGGATTAGAAAAGCGAATACTTGAATCTAGCAACACTTCAGAGGATAAAAAAAGTACTTACAGCGAATTTCTTGGTTTAATTAACGAAAAAGAAAGAGATACAAGACCAGATAGATATATAGAAAAATTTTCACCCTCTCCATCAAATCCTCAGCGCATCAGGTCAGCATCGAAAATAAGAGCAAGTAAAGAGAATAGGCGACTTGATCAGGCAGTTGAACTTTATAATAAAATTTATAGATTATATAAAAATAATAGAGATGTCAGTTTATTGAGATCATCTTTGACCTCAAGCGTAACAGGACATCGACATAATAGAGATGTCAGTTTATTGAGATCATCTTTGACCTCAAGCGTAACAAGATATCGACGTTTATCATATTTGCAGTTTTTGTTTGGAGGCTCCCCTGAAAGAAGTCAATTAACTCCATCTTCGCATTTATCATATGCGAGATTTTTGTCAGAAATTTCAACTCAAGGAGCGCAAACATCTCCAGCTTCTAAATTAACTCCACATTCAGGTATAAAATATAGCCCGTTGATGTCAGGAAATAAATCTTCGCGTTCCCCTAATTAATTTATTATCAATCTTTATTGAGCCAAAATTAAATCAATTTATTTAGTTTAATATATTAAAAAAAATTTGTATTTTTAACTTGGCCATTTAGAGTTATGAATTATTAACTGATTTTAATCTTTTCTTAATTATAAAATGTCTAATCAAAAATTTGTTTACAGCTTTGGCGATGGCAATTCACAAGGCGATGCTTCAATGAAAAATTTGCTAGGTGGCAAAGGAGCAAATTTAGCAGAAATGTCAAAGATGGGGTTGCCTGTCCCTCTAGGCTTTACAATTACTACAGAGGTTTGTGATGTTTATTATAAAAACAAAAGAAAATTTCCAAGTGATTTAGAGTTGCAAGTTAATCTAGCACTTGAGCAGATTGAAAAAAAACTTGATGCCAAGTTTGGAGATAGCAGTAATCCACTTCTCTTTTCGGTTCGCTCGGGAGCAAGAGCCTCAATGCCTGGAATGATGGATACCGTTCTAAATCTAGGTTTAAATGATCAAACTGTTGAAGGTCTTGCCAAAAGAAGTAACAATGCGCGTTTTGCTTACGATTCTTATCGACGATTTATTCAGATGTATAGCGATGTTGTTCTTGGTGTTGATCACTATAATTTTGAAACAATTCTCGATGAAAAAAAACAAGAATATGGAGTAATAAATGACACGGATCTTAGCTTTGAAAATCTCAAGGAAATTGTTGAACTTTTCAAATTAGAAGTAAAAAAAGAATTAAAAAAAGATTTTCCGCAAGATGTCAAAACCCAACTCTGGGGTGCAATTGAAGCAGTATTTGCATCATGGATGAATGAGCGAGCTATAACTTATCGCTCGCTTAACAATATTCCACAAGAATGGGGAACAGCTGTTAATGTTCAATCGATGGTTTTTGGCAATATGGGTGATGATTCGGCAACAGGTGTTGCTTTTACTCGCAACCCTTCAACTGGCGAAAAAGAATTATACGGCGAATATTTAATCAACGCTCAAGGCGAAGATGTTGTTGCTGGAATTAGAACCCCGCAATCAATCACCATTAGAGGTAAGGAACAGCTTGGTTCAAAATTACCATCAATGCAAGAAACCATGCCTGAAGTTTTTTTAGAATTAGAAAAAATTTATCATAAATTAGAAACTCATTATCGCGATATGCAAGATATCGAATTCACTGTTCAAAATAAAAAACTGTGGATGCTTCAAACTCGAAGTGGTAAAAGAACTGCTCAAGCCTCTATTAAAATTGCCGTTGATATGGTTAATGAAAAATTAATTGATAAAAAAGAGGCAATTAAAAGAATTGATCCTGCCAGTTTAGATCAGCTTTTACATCCAACGCTTGATCCTAAAGCAAAAGTTAAAGTTATTGCCAAGGGTTTACCAGCCTCTCCAGGTGCTGCCTCTGGAACAGTAGTGTTTTCTTCGCAAGAAGCCGAAAAAAAATCAGAGAATGGCGATAAAGTAATTTTAGTTAGAGTTGAAACTAGTCCTGAAGATATCAAGGGAATGCATGTTTCGCAAGGGATTTTAACAGCTCGAGGAGGAATGACATCGCATGCTGCAGTAGTTGCAAGAGGTATGGGAACGCCATGTGTTTCAGGAGCAACTGGTTTATTTGTAGATCAGCAAAATTTATTTTTTACCGCAGGTGGTGTTAAAGTTAAAGAGGGTGAAGTTATTACTATCAATGGTTCAAATGGCGATGTAATTGTTGGTAATGTTCCAACTTTAAAACCAGATTTATCAGGTGATTTTCAAACAGTAATGGCATGGGCTGACGAAATTCGTAAATTAAAAGTTCGAACCAACGCTGAAACACCTTTAGATTGCCAAACCGCTCGAGATTTTGGTGCTGAAGGAATTGGCTTATGTCGAACTGAACACATGTTTTTCAATGAAGATCGAATTATCGCAGTTCGTGAAATGATTTTAGCAGAAGATATTAATGGTCGAAGAAAAGCTCTTGCAAAATTATTACCAATGCAAAGAAATGACTTTGTTGAAATATTTAAAATCATGGCTGGATTGCCAGTTACCATCCGTTTACTTGATCCACCTTTACATGAATTTTTACCGCATAAAGATCATGAAATTGCTGAAGTTGCAAGGGTTGCAGGAGTTGAAATTGATTTCGTTAAACATCGCACTCATCAATTGCAAGAGCAAAATCCAATGCTTGGTCATCGTGGTTGTAGACTTGGAATTTCTTACCCAGAAATTTATGAAATGCAAGCCCAATCAATTTTTGAAGCAGCATCATTAGTAAAAAAAGAAACTGGTAAGGATGTTCTTTTAGAAATTATGATTCCATTGGTTGCAACACGTAAGGAAATTGAAATTATGCGTCAATTAGTTGTGAGAGTAGAAAAAGAAGTAGAAAAGCAATACAACATCTCTTTGAAGTATATGGTTGGAACAATGATTGAACTGCCCAGAGCTGCTTTAATTGCTGACAAAATTGCTCAGGATGCAGAATTTTTTAGTTTTGGAACTAATGATTTAACTCAAACAACATTTGGTTTATCGCGTGATGATTCATCAAATTTTCTTGGAGCATATCAAAAAAATAGTATTTTAGAACGAGATCCTTTTGCCGAACTAGATCAGGAAGGAGTAGGAGAGTTGATTAAAATCGCTAGTGAAAGAGGTCGAAAAACTCGAAGTGATATTAAGTTAGGAATATGTGGTGAACATGGTGGCAATCCAAATTCAATAGAGTTTTGTCATCGTATTGGTTTAGATTATGTTTCATGTTCGCCATATCGCGTTCCAATTGCTAGGCTTGCAAGTGCTAGAGCAGTTATCTTAAATTCATAATTTTGCTCAATTTTTTCTTTAAAAAAAATTAGTTTTGCAAATTGCTAAATTATTTACAATTATTATTTTTTAAAAAAAATTAAAATTAAATTTATGCAAAATAAAGATAAAATTTCAGCAGGATTTTTAATTATTGGCGATGAGATTTTATCAGGTCGAACAGTCGATTTAAATCTAAATTTTTTAGCAAAAAATCTTGCCGAATTGGGCATTAATTTAAATGAAGTTAGGGTTGTTCGAGATACAGAAAATGATATCATCATAGCGGTTAGAGAACTTAGTTCAAAATTTGATTATGTTTTTACTTCAGGTGGAATTGGCCCTACTCATGACGATATAACTTCGGCTTCAATTGCCAAGGCTTTTAATGATCGATTAATTCTCAATTTACAAGCTAAAGAAATTTTAATTGATCATTATGGTCAAGAAAATATCAACGATGCTCGTCTGAAAATGGGTTATATTCCATCATCAGCAAGTCTTTTGGATAATCCAGTTTCAAGTGCTCCAGGGTTTTGTATAAAAAATGTTTTCGTTATGGCTGGTATCCCTAAAATTTTCCAAGCAATGTTTGAGGAATGCAAGAAACAGCTAAAATTTGGAAAAAAAATGTTAGTAAAAGAAATTGCAATTAATCTAACAGAAAGCATTATTGCCAAGGAATTTGGAGATTTACAAATGCAATATCCGCAAGTAATTATGGGAAGTTATCCGTTTGATGGTGGAACATCATTGGTTTTTCGCTCCACAGATAAAAATCTTCTTGAAATTTCAACAAATCAAATGTTAATTATAATTGATAAAATTAAACCTAATTCAATTATAAAAATTTCTTAATTAAGCCATGGAAAAAAAACTTGAAGTACTTGCTAAAGAAGACAAAAACGCTGTTGATGAGTATTTTAATTTCATTAAACAAGAGGTATCCGAAGGAAAATTTTTTAAAGATGCTGTTCAATGGTACATCTTTCGTTATGTATCGCCAATTTCTGATCGAACCTTTTTGTTCTTGGGTGCATTACTGTCATTAATTATATGTTATATTGTTTTTAATATTGTTATGATGTCATTTCCTCTAGTTATTCGAGATCCAATAATAATTAAAGCCAAAGATCAAGCAAAATATATTCCTAAATTAATTCCCTTAAAGCCAAAATCGTCAATGGACAGTTATGATCCAGACATTAGAAATATCGATGAGGCAGTTGCCAAATATTTAATAAAGTCTTACGTTAAAGACCGTGAAGAATTTGATTTTAGCAAAGCTTTAATTGAAGATGTTAACATTAAATTCTCAAGAATTAAAAATAGTTCATCAAGTGCAGAATTCAGAAATTTTCAAAATTTTTATAGTGAAGATAATCTGCAAAGTCCAATTCAAAATTTTGGTAAAAATATTTTTAAAACCATTGAAATCTATGATTTTCGTTACCTTCGCGATAAACCAAGAAATTATCGCGAACAATTCCTTGAATATTTTTCTATTCAAATACCAAAAAAAGCCGAGGTAAGATTTAATGCTAAAATTCATTATCTTGATGAAAATGGTGAAAAAAAATTTGTAACTGAAAAGTTTTTATCACGGGTTAATTTTACTTTAAAACCAATAACCAGAATTAAAGAAAGTGAAGATAAAAAAATCAATCCTGAAGATAAGAATCTTAAATTTAGTATTGAAAGATATCAACTATTTCGTATAAAAAACTAAACTCTATGACCAAAGTTACGAATATAATTTTAAAATCTTTTATTCTTTTTTTAATTTGTAAAAATTGCTTTGGAGCACAAATGCCAAGGTTTCTTGGTACTGAAAAAAAATTTAGAAGCTATTTGTATAATCCCAATGAAGTCTATCGTTACATTGGGCATTACACCTATCAAGGCTTTATTGAATTTGAACAAGGTGAAACTATAGGGACCATATCGATGGGCAATCCTTCGCTATGGCTCTTTGAAAGCTTAGGAAATAGATTATTTTTAAAACCTGTTGGTGAAGATGGATCGGAAACGAATATGACTGTTATTACCTCCAAAAAAGTTTATCATTTTGAATTGATGGCAAGAGAAGCTAAAGGTATAGCCGATAAAAATTTAATTTTTGTAGTTAAGTTTGTTTATCCCGATGAAAAAGAAAAAAATATTGTTGAATTCGCCAGAACCAGTGCATCTGATGAACCAGATCTTCGTGATTTAAGTAAGTATAATTTTAATTACCAATATACCGGAGAAAAAAACATTGCTCCATCAAAAGTATTTGATAATGGTCAATTTACTTATTTTCAATTTTCAAGCAAAAATGCTGAAATACCTGCAATATTCATTGTTGATGCTGATGGCTATGAGTCATTGGTTAACTATCGCGTTACTGCAGATTATATTGTTGTTGAACGAGTAGGTGCACAATTTACCTTAAGAAATGGCAATGAAATTGTCTGCGTTTATAACATCAATTTATACACTACTGGAAGAGAAAAAACTACTCTTAAAAGCAATAATTCAAAGCAATCTCTCAAAACATTTTCTAACCAACTTCAACCTAATGAAGCAATGCCAAGTTTAGATAAAAATATTCAACAAAATAGTATAATTCAACCAATGTCTAATAGTCCTTCAGGTGGAGCGTCTCCTTCAATGTCTCCAGATAATTTTTCTATACCGTCGCGAATGCCAGGATCATATTATTAATCACTAAAAAAATTATTGATAATAAACAGCAATAATGCAAAAATTATTAGAATTATTTTAAATTAACAAAAAAATTACATGCAAGTTGAAGTTACTAATTATAATCATCGTCTAACTGAAGAAAAATGGCAAAAAATTTGGCAAGAAAACAAATCATTCAAATTTGATGAAACCAAAATAAATAAAAAATATTATGTTTTGGAAATGTTTCCTTATCCATCAGGAAAAATTCATATGGGTCATTTACGAAACTACGCAATTGGTGATGCCCTAGCTCGTTATAAAAAACTTAAAGGCTTTAATGTTTTGCATCCTATGGGTTTTGATGCTTTTGGGCTACCAGCCGAAAATGCAGCACTGCAACATAAAATTCATCCTCAAAAATGGACTTTACAAAATATTGAAACAATGCGTCAAGAGCTTAAATCAATTGGATTGGCTATTGATTGGCAAAGAGAAGTTATTACTTGTTTACCAAATTACTTTGTTCATGAACAAAAAATATTTTTAGATTTTTTTAAAAAAGGTTTAGCATATCAAAAAGAATCTTTGGTTAACTGGGATCCAGTTGATCAAACAGTTCTTGCTAACGAACAAGTTATTGAGGGAAGAGGTTGGAGAAGTGGAGCAATAGTTGAAAAGAAAAAACTTAAACAATGGTTTTTAAAAGTATCGCAATTCAGTGAAGATTTACTTCAAGAATTAAAGAATCTTCAAGGTTGGGATGAAAGAGTTTTGTCAATGCAAGAGAAATGGATTGGAAAAAGCGAAGGTTTAATTATCGATTTTAAAATATCAAATGCTCAAGATTTAAAACTGTCACATCAGCATATTAAAATTTATACTACACGTCCAGATACCCTTTTTGGAGCATCTTTTTTAGCAATTAGTCCAAACCATCCATTAGCACTTGAACTAAGCCAAAACAATCAACAAATTGCAAGTTTTATTGAACAATGTAATCAAGGAGCTGTTGATGAACAAAGTCTAGAACTACAAGAAAAAAAAGGCATTAAAACTGAAATTGAAGTTATTCATCCTCTTGATCAATCGCAAAAACTCAGTGTTTTTATTGCTAATTTTGTCCTGATGGATTACGGCTGTGGAGCAATATTTGGTTGTCCTGCTCATGATCAGCGTGATTATGAATTTGCTCAAAAATATCAGCAAAAAATTATTCCCGTTGTTAAACCTGATCATGAATTTAACCCTCAAAATCTGACCTTACCTTATCTAGAAGATGGAATAATTTTTAATTCACAAATACTGAATAATTTAGATAACTCAACTGCCAAAACAAAGGTTTTAGAAATTTTATCAAGCACTCAACAAGCACAAAAAAAGATTAACTTTCGCCTTAGAGATTGGGGAGTATCTCGCCAGAGATATTGGGGATCCCCAATTCCAATTTTATATCTTGATGATGGAAGAGTCGTAGGTGTTCCAGAAGATCAACTTCCTGTTGAATTACCAAGCGATGTTGAATTTGATGGCTTAGGAAATCCTCTTCTTAAACATCCAACTTGGCGATTCACAACTTATCTTGATCAAGAAACTGGTAAACTTCACCAAGCAGTTCGTGAAACCGATACATTTGATACTTTTTTCGAAAGTTCATGGTATTTCATTCGCTATATTTCTCCAGATTGTAAGGAAGCATTCAACAAAAAATTAGTCAATGAAATTATGCCTGTCGATCAATATATCGGTGGAGTTGAACATGCAGTTTTACATTTGCTATATTCAAGATTTTTTGTTAAGGCTTTAAAATATTGCAATTATTTAGATTTTGACGAACCCTTCAAAAATCTTCTAACTCAAGGAATGGTTTGCCATCATACTTTTAAAAATAAAGCCAATGAATGGGTTTATCCAAGCGAAGCAATTGAGATAGAGCAGGGTAAATTTATTCACCAAACTACTAAAGAAGATCTGCATATTGGCAGAAGCGAAAAAATGAGTAAGTCCAAAAAGAATGTCGTTGAACCTGCAAATATTGTAAATTCATATGGTGCTGATACTGCAAGATTATTTATGCTTTCTGATACTCCAGTTTCACGCGATCTTGATTGGAGCGAAAGCGGAATAGATGGGTGTTGGCGCTATATAAATCGAATTTGGCGATTAGTGATTGGCTTTACCAATACCCAATTTTTTAAAGAATTAGATTTATCAGAAGTTAATAACCAATATCTGGATCTAGTATTTTATAATAAAAATCTTCAACAATTCGACAAAAATAATAAAATCCATGAATTGTTAAAACTTACCCATAAAACTATAAATGCCTGCGATGAAGAATATAATAAAATGAGTTTTAATCGGGCAATTGCTAAGGTTCGTGAATTTTCTAATAGTCTTGAAAAATTTAAAGTAGAAAATAACGCTGATGCTCAAATAATGTTTTTTGCTTTAAAAAATCTCATAATTTTATTTTCACCAATTGCTCCTCATTTAAGTGAAGAATTATGGCAAAATCTGGGTTTTAAAAAAATTATTGCTCAGGAAAATTTTGTTAAGTTTGATGAAGATTTAATTATTGATTCCAAAATAAACATTGCCATTCAAGTACTAGGAAAGCTTCGAGCAGTTGTTTTAATAGATAAAGATCTAGCCCAAAATGAGATCGAGAAAATTGCTCTTGAAAATGAAAATGTAAAAAAATTTATTGGCGATAAAAATATCAAAAAATTTATTGTTGTTCCCAATAAATTGGTTAATATTTTAATTTAATTGGTCATGAAATTTTTAAATTTCTTTGAACATATTGTTATAATTTTGTGATGCTTTCAATTTGTTCCAGAACTTTATAGAAATTATTTTAATAAACTTAATTTTTCCTATCATCTAAAAGTAGATAAGATTCATTTAAATTTTACCTATCCACAAAGATTTTATATTAAAGATTTTTTTCATTAAGATGTTATTTTAATGGCATATTTTTTTGATAAATATACTTCAACTGCCTTTCTTTCTTCGGTATTTAAAGCTCTATTAAAAAATATAATTTCGGCAATATCGCCATTGTAATATCCCCAAGTATAACCACTCAGAGCCCATCTAACTCCCAAATAAATCGCTTTAAAATTAAAATTACCACTTGAAGCAACTGGTGTTGATGGATTGCCGTTAAGATATAGAATATTAGTTGAGCCATTAAAAACTGAACTTATAATATAAGGAACATTATTCCCCGGATGAGAATTAATTTGAGAAAGACCACCTGCTCTATAAGCAGATATGATTGCTCCTGAACCCTCATAAAATCCACAAATATTTTCATTACTATCGTAATCATAACTTGCAGTTAAGTTGACTCCACTAAAGACCGAAGTTTCACCAGATATTTGAATTCTTTTTAAAACAAATATGTAAGTCAATTGATTCATTGTTATACCTGGATTGTTTATCAGCATAAAATCATCAACACCCAGAAACCTCACTACCGGTAAACCATTTATTCCATTTTCAATGAATTTTGGGCGATTTTGAACAGCAGGAGCATAAGCATTTATTTTGTTAGTATTTTGGATATTATTATCATACCAAAAAGATAAATCACTATTATCCTGCTCTTCACTGTCAATAAAACTGCGTTCTAAAGTAGTTTCATACCAAAATACTAAATCTTTAATTGTTGAAATAGGGGAGGAGTTAGTGATATTTTGAGCAGTTACTAATTTCATTCTTTTAACCAGTCTGGATGATGAAGTTACCCCTGCTACCAAGATACCAAT
>JBJTWJ010000168.1:0-18959 GCA_046081665.1 Alphaproteobacteria bacterium
TTTTGAGCCGAGAATGATTTTGTGAAGTGCAATTCCTTTTTTATTGTAAATTCCAGCAACTGACTTAGAAATTTTTTTAGAATTTTCAAGCTTTTTAAAAGCAACTGTAACATTTTTTTCTCGGCTCAAAAGTATCTAAAAACTCCCCACTAAAATCCGGTGATAATATTGATTTTTCAACCCTTCTTAAAGAGGGTGACAAAATAAATATTACCGCAATTTCAACTGGTAAAGGTTTTGCTGGGGTAATGAAAAGATGGAATTTCCGAGGTTTAGAAGCTTCTCACGGTGTTTCGATATCACATCGTTCACATGGTTCAACCGGTCAAAGACAAGATCCAGGTAAAACTTTTCGTGGAAAAAAAATGGCTGGGCATATGGGTGTTGATAAGATTACCACAAGAAATCTTGAGGTTTGCATTATTGATAAAGAAAAATCACTTATTGCTATAAAAGGTGCTGTTCCGGGAAATTCTGGATCACAAGTAGTAATAAAAATTAAACACTAATATTATGAATTCTATTTCGTTAAAAGTACTAGATCTTAAAAAAAATAGCGTTGAAGACAAAAAATTCAACTTTCCTGTGCTTGATATTAAAAGCGCTAAATCTGTGGCTTATGTAGTAAGATGGCAATTAGCTAGAAAGCGAGCTGGTAGTGCCAAAACCAAAACAATGGCAGAAATATCAGGAACAACAGCCAAACCATGGAAACAAAAAGGCACTGGTCGTGCCCGTCAAGGTAGCAGAAGATCTGTTCAGTTTGTGGGTGGTAGAACATGTCATGGTCCAATGCCTCGATCTTTTGATTTTACTATACCTAAAAAAATTATTGATGTTGCCTTAGCTGACGCTTTACGTTATAAGGTTCAAGATAATAAAATAGCAGTTTTTTCAGGTTCTCCAGAAACTAGTAAAACAAATAAAATAAATGATTTACTAAAAAATAATGGTTATAAAAAAGTTTTATTTGTTTATAGTGAAAAAAATGAGAATCTTGTTAAATCAACTAGAAATATAAGAAATGTTAAAACTATTGAAAGTAAAGCTCTTAATGTTTATGACATTCTTAACCACGATCACATTATTGTTGAAAATAATTTGATTGAAACTAAAATAATTAAAGCAATAGAATAATGACTGGGATAATAAATTTTGACAAAATAACAAGTTTTGTATTTACTGAAAAAGCCAACAAGCAAATTGCTGAAAATGGTAAGTATACTTTTGTAATTGCGAAGGATATTAACAAAAAACAAATCGCAAGCTTAATCAAAAAACTTTACAATGTTACAGTAAAGAAAGTAAATATCATAAACACCGCTGGTAAACCAAAAGTTTTCCGCGGTTACAAAACATCAACAAGTTCGGCAAAAAAAGCCATTATAACTTTAGAAAAAGGACAAACAATAAATTTTGGATAATAAGCCATGGCACTTAAAAATTATAAAGCAACTACACCGTCACTTAGAAAACTTGTAGCTATTGATAGAAGCGAGTTGTGGAAAGGTGGTCCACTTAAAATTCTTACCAAGAAAATCTCTGAGAAGTCTGGTAGAAATAATATTGGTCATATCACTGTAAGACATAAATCCGGTGGTCACAAAAAATCATTTAGAATAATTGATTTTAAAAGAGATCGCTATGATATTGAAGCGGTGGTCGAAAGAGTTGAATACGATCCTAACCGCAGTGCATTTATTGCATTATTAAAATATAATGACGGGGTTTTTTCTTATATTCTAGCTCCCCATAAACTGGGAGTTGGTGAAAAATTAATGTCATCAAGAAAACTAATTGATGTTAAAACTGGCAATGCTATGCCGTTGGGAGTCATTCCGATTGGTTCAATAATCCATAACATCGAACTTAAACCAGGATGCGGAGGAGCAGTGTCTAGATCAGCTGGAAGCTATTCTCAACTTATTGGAAAAGACTCGGGATATGCTTTAATTAAGATGCAATCTGGAGAAATTAGATTATTTCAGCTAGATTGCATGGCAACAATTGGAACTGTATCAAATATCGATAATAAAAACATTACTATTGGTAAAGCTGGTAGATCTCGGTGGTTGGGTATTAGACCAACAGTTAGAGGTGTTGCTATGAACCCAGTAGACCACCCATTAGGTGGTGGTGAAGGTAAAACATCGGGTGGAAGACATCCTGTTTCGCCAACTGGTGTTTCAGCTAAAGGTAAAATTACAAGAAAGAGAAACAATGTTACAAATCGTCTTATTGTTAAATCTCGAAGAAAAAAATAATTTATAAATTTTAAATATGCCAAGATCAACATGGAAAACACCGTTCGTAGACGGATATTTACTAAACAAGGTTAGGGATTATCTTAACTCTTCAAAAAAACAAGTAATTAAAACTTGGTCTAGAAGATCAACAATACTTCCTCAGTTTGTTGGGGTCAATTTTGCTGTTCATAATGGTAAAAAATTTGTCCCAGTTTCAATCACAGAAGGAATGGTTGGTCACAAACTCGGTGAATTTGCACCAACTAGAACATTCCATGGTCATGGTGGAGATAAAAAAGTAACAAAAAGTTAATTTATGAATAAGACAGCTCAAGCAACTCTGAAATCGGTAAAATCAAGTCCTGTAAAAGTAATGAAAATTACTAAAAACATTTCAGGAAGACCAGTATCAGAAGTATTAATGATATTACAATTTTCTAATTTAAAACTTGCTCCCGTAATCAGGGCGTTGATATATTCGGCAATGGCAAATGCTGAAAATAATCATGACATGAATATAGACGATCTTTATGTCAAGGAAATCAATGTCGGAAGAGCATTTGCTCTGAGAAGATTTGCTGCTCGTGGGCGAGGTAAATCAAGTAGAATTTTGAAAACATATAGTAATATCAAAGTCATACTTGCCCAGTATGATAATGATAAGAAAAAAACTAATTAAATATTGAGGAAATAATGGGTCAGAAAGTTAATCCACTAGGTTTTAGAATACCAATTAATAAACAGCTATGGCAATCAGTTTGGTATGATAAAAAAAATTATTCAAAAAAACTAATTAATGATATTGAAATCAGAAAATTCATTAACAGTAACTATGCTCATTGTGGTATAGGAAGCGTTGTAATAGAAAGACCTTCAGATAAAATGAATTTAATAATTAAAACATCTAAACCGGGTGTTCTAATTGGTAAAAAAGGTCTTGATATTGAAAAAATTAATCAAGCAATTGAGAAAATTGCTGGCTGTAAAGTTGAGGTTAAAATTGTTGAAATTGATAAACCTGATATCAATTCTTCATTAGTTGCACAAAGCATTGCTAAGCAACTTGAGGGCAGGGCTGCGTTTAAGAAAGTAATGAAAAAAGCTATGCAGTCTGCTATGAAATACGGTGCACAAGGAATTAAAGTTAGCTGTGCTGGCCGTTTAGGTGGTGCAGAGATCGCTAGAACCGAATGGTACAAAGAAGGTTCAATACCTTTGCATACTTTGCGTTGCAATATTGATTATTCAACAGCGAATGCCTACACAACTTATGGCGTGATAGGAGTAAAAGTTTGGATTTACAAAGGTTTTATCGAAAAAAAGAAAAATAATAATCAATAAAAAATATTGAATTTAAATATATATAATAAATAATTATTAGGAATAAAAATGTTAGTTCCAGCAAAAACAAAATTTAGAAAAGCTCAAAAAGGCGGAAAAAAAATATTAGGAGTTGCCAGTAATGGCAATAGTCTTAAGTTTGGTTCCTATGGCATTAAAGCTCTTGAGCCTTCAAAAATAAATTCAAAACAAATTGAATCAGCTAGAAAGGTAATTACACGTTACATGAAAAGAGCTGGTAAATTATGGATTATGGTTTTCCCCCATACCCCAGTTACTAAAAAACCAGCTGAGGTCCGAATGGGAAGCGGTAAAGGTAATGTTGAGTATTATATTGCCAAAATTAAGCCGGGAAGAATAATTTTTGAAATTGACGGTATTGATCCAGTATCCGCTCATGAGGCATTACTTAAAGCTTCTTCAAAACTTCCTTTTAAATCTAAAATTGTAAATTATTTATAAAAATGAAAAAAGAAGAAAAAGTAGAAAATTTAACTAAAATTGTTGAGCTAAAAAAAGAGCTTCTTGGTCTTAGGGTCAAGATAAGCATGGGGGAAACAATTCAGAACAATAAAGCAAAATCAATAAAAAAAGAAATTGCGAGAATTTATACAAAATTAAACAGTAATAAATAAATTATGAAAGTTAAAGTATTACAAATTATTGATAATAAAACATTTAAAGCAGTTTCTACTAGTTATAAAAAACATAGCAAATATGGAAAATATGTTACGTTTAATAAAAAATTCTTGGTAGATTCAGGTGAATCTAAAGTAGAAGTTGGGCAAGAGCTTGAAATAGTTAACTCTAGACCAATCTCGAAAAGAAAAAAATGGGCAATTAAAACAAAATAAATATAAAAAATTAAAAGTTAAAAAGAGGTTATATGATCCAAATGCAAACAATCCTAGTTGTAGCTGACAACTCTGGAGCAAAACGTGCAAAATGCATAAAAGTCCTTGGTGGAAGCGATCACATGATTACAAAGGTTGGTGATATAGTCGTGGTTTCAATAGTTGAGGTTTCGCCAACTTCAAAAATTAAAAAAGGTTCAGTAGCAAAAGGCGTTATTATTAGAACTAAAAGTACTATTAAAAGAGCCGATGGTAGTATTATTGTTTTTGACGATAATGCCATTGTATTGGTTGATAAGGATGGCGAACCAATTGCCACAAGGGTATTTGGACCAGTTTCAAGAGAAGTAAGACAAAATAATTTTTTGAAAATTGCTTCATTAGCATCGGAGGTTATATAATATGGCAAATAGATTTAAAAAAGGTGACAACGTTATCGTAATTGCTGGATCTAATAGAGGTAAGCAAGGAAAAATTATTGCTATGGAAAAAGATAAGGTTATTGTAGAGGGCGTTAATATTGCTACCATTCATAAAAAACCTACTCAATCTAATCCGGGCTCAATACAAAAAAAAGAGAAACCAATTCATATTTCTAATATTTCGCACGTTGAAAATAACAAGCCAGTTAAAATAAAGTTTGTAATTGATAGCGGTGAAGGTAAAAGTTATACTAGAAAATATCGTATCTCAAGAAAAACTAAAAATAAAATTTAATTTAAGATGCAAACTTTAACAGAAAAATTATATAAAAATTCAATCGAGGACTTGAATAAGAAATTTTCTTATAAAAATCCAATGGCTATTCCAAAGCTTAAAATGGTCAGCGTTAATGTTGGGATAAAAGCTGTAGAAAGCGATAATAAAACCTTGGCTTATCTTCTTTCGCAAATTTCAAATATTACCGGTCAAAAAGCCGTTCTTACTAAATCTCGTAAAGCCATATCAACATTTAAGCTGAGAAAAGATTTAGCAATTGGCTGTCGTGTTACTCTTAGAGGAAAAAAAATGTATTATTTTCTAGATAAATTAATTAACATCGCTTTGCCAAGAATTAGAGATTTCAGGGGATTGTCAGTTGGTGGTTTTAATCAAAGTAATCACTATAGTTTTGGTATCAAAGAACACAATATTTTCTTGGAGGTTGATTTGGATAATATCCCAAAACTTTTTGGATTAAATATTACAGTTGCTACAACTGCAAAAACTAAAGAGGAAGCTCTTTACTTACTTAAAAAAATTAACTTTCCAATCAAATAAAAAATGGCAAAAAAATCAGTAGTTAGAAGAAACAATCAAAGAAAAAAAATGTCTGAGCTCCATAGAGCAAAAAGACAAGCTCTTAAGGAAATTTATCATAACGATAATATTCCAATTGAGGAAAGAATGAAAGCTCAGATAAAATTATCTCAGCTTCCACGTAACGGATCAGCTAGTCGTCATCGAAATAGATGTGCGTTAACTGGACGTCCAAGAGGTAACCTTAGAAAATTCAATCTATGCCGAATGGCTGTAAGAGAAGAAGGTTTAGTTGGTAACATTCCGGGTTTACTAAAATCGTCAAAATATTAAAATTATGTTCAATCATCCTGTATCAGACTTAGTAGCAATAATTAGAAATGGTTATTTGGCAAAAAGACAAACTGTTGCTTCTCCTGTTTCAAAATTGCGAGAAAATATTTTAAAAATTCTTAAAGAAGAAGGTTACATTTTAAACTATAGCAAAAATAACTCTTCAGATAAAGCTAAATTCGATATTCATTTGAAATATTCTGGACATAGCGTTCCAGTTATAAATGAAATTGAGGTTATATCTAAACCTGGAAAAAGGGTTTATTGTAATGCTGATAAAATTCCTTTAATCAAAAATGGTTTAGGAATGATTTTATTGTCTACCTCAGTTGGAATAATTGCCGACTATGAGGCTCGTGCCAAAAATCTTGGTGGTGAGATTTTATTAAAAATTTTTTAATTGTATTTTATGTCTCGCGTAGGAAAGTTACCAGTTAACATCCCAGATAATATTAAAGTAACAATCAGTAATAACGAGATTGTTTTTGATAGTGGGAAAGTTAAAAAAAATTACACCGTTAGCAAAGGTGTAAAAATAGAATTTGCTGAAAAACAGTTAAAACTTGTTGCAGATGAAAATGCCTCTTCTAAAATTTCAATGTTTATTGGAATGGATAGAAGCAATTTAAAAAATATTGTTCAGGGTTTGCAAACTCCTTTTAAAACAACATTAGAGATAAATGGAGTAGGTTTTAAAACGGCAGTTGACAAAAGCATATTAGTTTTAACATTGGGATATAGTCATGAAATATTCTATTCAATTCCAAAGGGCATAACGATTACCCCAGAAAAACCAAATCTATTGATTGTTAGTGGAGATGATAAAGTTTTGGTTGGACAAACTGTAGCGGAAATTATCGATTTCAAAGGTACCGAACCATACAAAGGCAAAGGTATTAAAATATTCGGTAAGTCCATTATTAGAAAAGAAGGTAAGAAAAAATAAAATATAAATTATTAAATAATTTTTAAAAATTAAATTATAAATAAAAATAAAATGTCAAGTTATATAAGAAGAAAAAATCGCGTAAACTCTAAAATTAAAAAAAGTAATAGAGGCAATAGACCGATTATTAATGTTTTTAAATCAAATAAAAACATTTATGTTCAATTAATTGGTGATGAAGGGAAGATTATTTGTAGCTACTCATCCTTAAAATTAGAGCAAGATAAAAAAATTAAAGGAATGGAAAAAGCTGATAAAGTAGGTAAAGAATTTGCAAAACTATGTGTAAAGCAAGGAATAAAAGAAGTTGTTTTTAACAAGGGTGCATACAAATATATTGGTCAGGTCAAGTCTATAGCAGAAGCATGTAGACAAGAAGGCCTTAATTTTTAAATTTATAATCACAACAGATGACTAAACAACAAACAAAAAACGCACAAAAAGAAAAAGCTTCTACGGAAATTGTAGAAAGACTTGTCTCCATAAATAGAGTTTCAAAAACTGTAAAAGGCGGAAAGAATATGTCCTTCTCTGCATTAGTTGTAGTAGGTGATAAAAATGGCAGAGTTGGTTTTGGTAAAGGCAATGCTACCGAGGTTTCAGATGCAAAAAACAAGGCATTTGAATCTGCAAAAAAATCGATGATAAAAGTTTCTCTCAAAGAAGGAAGAACTATTCATCATGATATCTTTGCAAGTTTTTGTTCATCAAAAGTATATTTGAGATCAGCTCCTGCGGGAACTGGAGTTATTGCTGGGGGTCCAATGAGGGCAGTGTTTGAATGTGTTGGAATTAGCGATGTGGTTGCCAAGTCAGTTGGAACTTCTAATCCTTATAACATGGTTGGAGCAGTATTTTTAGCATTTAAAAAACTGGTTTCACCTAAAATTATTGCCGAAAGAAGAAGTAAAGAAATTTCTGAAATAGTTAAAAGAAGAAATTTAGCTATAAAAAAACAAACTGAAGAAGGAGGAAGTAAATAATGAAACTAGAACAATTTTTAAATAAAAAAATTAAAGTCGAGCAAATCAAAAGTGGTTTGAAACTTAATGATCGCCAAAAAGCCAACTTAGTTGGTCTTGGTCTTAGAGGAATTGGATCATCGTCTGAAACAATTGCTACATACCCTGTTTTAGGAATGATTAGAAAAATTAGACAATTAATCAAAATAACTAATTAGTAAAAAAAATAATAAATTAAATATGTCACTATCGTTAGAGAAATTACCAAAAATTAAAAGACAATATCGCGTAAAAGTTGGTCGTGGTATCGGTTCAGGAAAAGGCAAGACGTCTGGTCGCGGTGTTAAAGGACAAAAAGCTAGAACAGGTCATCACAGTGTTAAAGGTTTTGAAGGTGGACAAACACCAGTCCACATGAGATTGCCTAAGAAGGGTTTCAAAAATATTCATCGTCAAAAAATTGAAGTAATCAATCTAAATTCAATATCTAGATTAATTGAATCAAAAAAAATTGAAGATGGTAAAGAAATCACTAAGGAAATTCTGGAAAATGTTGGTTTGATTAAGAGCAAAAATTCTAAAGTTAAACTAATCATGTCAACTAATGTGAGTTTGCCTAAGGCAAAAATAAAAGTTGATTTATATTCTAAAACAGCAAAGAGTCTAGCTTAACATGGTGCCAAATAGTGCTAATAAAGAATTAAGGCAAAGAATATTTTTTACAATTTTTATATTGCTAATATATCGTTTTGGAACTTTTGTGCCAATTCCGGGAATTAATTCAGAAGTTATAAAAAGTATTTTTAACAGCGGTGATGCTGATATGTTTGGAATGATAAACCTCTTTTCAGGAGGGGCATTAGAAAGAATGAGTATATTTGCTCTTAACATCATGCCATATATCACTTCATCAATCGTTATGCAGTTGGTTACCTCAATGCATAAAGGGCTTGAGGCTTTAAAAAAAGAAGGCGAATATGGTCGAGCAAAAATTAATCAATATACTCGTTACCTAACGATCATATTGGCGTTTGTTCAGTCGCTAGGTGTTTACTATGCTTTATCTGGATCACAAACCAATGCTTTTGTTTCAGACTCGTCACTATACATGTGGACAACGTCAGTAAGCTTGGTTGGTGGAACGGTAATGCTAATGTGGTTTGGCGAAAGAATCACAAGCTCTGGGATCGGCAACGGAATCTCTCTAATAATCTTTGTTGGAATTGTTTCATCATTGCCATCAACTATTGTTCAAGTTTTTGATTTATCAAAAACAGGGGTATATTCATTTGCAATTGTAATTGTTTTTTTTGCTTTATTTATTGGTTTTTTAATGATTGTTTGCTTCATTGAAAAAGTTCATAAAAAAGTAAAAATACAATATCCTAATGCATCAATGATGAAATCTGCTGGAATGGCAGACTCATCATTTTTACCGTTGAAGTTAAATATTTCTGGCGTAATTCCACCAATATTTGCCAGCTCAATTCTGATGTTTCCAGTTGCAATAATGCAATTTATTGGTAGTGAGAATGATATGATATCAACCGCTTTAAGAAGAGGTGGAATGATCTATTTAATTGCATTTGCATTACTAATTTTATTTTTTTCTTATTTCTATTCCTCAATAGTTTTTAACACTGAGGAAGTGGCAAATAACTTAAAAAAGAGTAATTGCTTTATTCTTGGGGTTAGGCCGGGTCAGGCAACAGCAGAATATCTTGATAAATTAGTTTCTAGGCTTACAATTCTTGGAGCGATGTATTTAATTTTTGTATGCATAGTTCCAGAAATATTAGTTACCAATTATTCAATTCCTTTGCAAATTGGTGGAACGGGAATTTTAATTATGGTAAATGTTGTATTAGATTTGGTTAACCAAATTCAATCACATTTATTTGCTGGAAAGTATGGCAATCCTAATAACGTTAAAAAAAGACGAATAAGAGTTAGGGTATGAATTTAATTTTTATTGGAGCACCAGGCTCAGGAAAAGGAACCCAATCACAAATGCTTCAGAAGCATATTGGAATTGCTGGAATTTCAACTGGTGATGCTTTGCGCAATGAAGTTGCCAATAAAAGTGAAATTGGAATTTTAGCAAAATCATACATGGACTCAGGTCAATTAGTTCCTGATCAGGTTGTAATTGATATTATTAAAAATATTATCGTAAAACCAAATTGTAATAAAGGTTTTATATTGGATGGGTTTCCACGCAATGTTAATCAAGCGTTGGAATTAGAAAAAATGCTAAATTCACTATCAAAAAAAATTGATAAAGTAGTTTTTTTTGAAGTTAGTGATGAGGTGTTAGTAAAAAGAATCTCGGGGCGCTTCTCTTGTAAAAGTTGCTCAGCGGTATACAATCATTTCTTTAAGCCTCTCAAAAAAGAGGGTTACTGCGATGAGTGTGGTAAAAGTGAGTTTGAAAAAAGAGCTGATGATAATGAGGAAACGGTAAAAAAACGTTTAGAAGTTTATTATCAATCAAGCTTTCCGCTCATTGAATTTTATAAAAAAAAGAACTTGCTTATTAAGTTAGATGCCATGAAAATTGCACCCCTAATTTTCGAACATTTACTTTTAAATTTAAATTCTTAGTAATTAATAACAATTAAAAAAGGAGTTACCTTGGCTAGAATCGCTGGTATCAACATTCCAAAGGAAAAACGATTTGTTATCGCTTTGACTTACATATACGGAATTGGCAGAACTTCTGCAGAAAACATTTGTAATAAATTAAAGATTGATCTAAAATTAAGAACTCACCAAGTTACTGAGGAAAAATTAGCCCAGGTAAGGTCTTTATTAGAAAAAGAATATCCTGTTATTGAAGGAGATCTGCGAAGAAAAATTTCTTCTAATATTAAGAGACTTATTGATATAAGTTGCTACCGTGGAATTAGGCATGTTAAAAAACTTCCAGTTCGCGGGCAAAGAACTCACACTAACGCAAGAACTCGTAAAGGTAAGGGAGTTGCAATTGCTAACAAAAAGAAAGCAGTTAAATAGAATTTAAATAAATTTATAATATCATGACAGAAACAAAAACAGATTTAGCGCAAAAAGAAAAAAAAGTTTCTAAAAGTGCAAGCAAGAAAAGAAAAAATGTTCTAAATGGCATTATTCATGTTTATGCTAGTTTCAATAACACAATAGTTAGCGTTTCCGATACTAACGGTAATATCATTTGCTGGTCATCTGCAGGCAAGCATGGTTTTAAAGGTTCAAAAAAATCAACGCCTTATGCAGCACAGGTTGCAACCCAATATGTAATAAATATTGCGAAAGAATGTGGATTGCAAAATGCTTCAGTTGAAATAAAAGGTCCAGGTGCTGGAAGAGAAGCTTCGCTTCGTGCAATTCAGGCAACTGGTTTAAACATTACATTAATTTCCGACATTACATATCTTCCGCACAATGGTTGCAGACCTGCGAAAAGACGACGTGTGTAATAAAATAATAAAAAAATTAATTTACAATAAGTTACAAAAATAATTACTAGCTTTTAACTTAAAAATTACTTTTAAATAAATATAAACAACCTTGAATAAACTAAAATAAAAAATATATGGCAATTCTTAAAGAAAGTTGGCACACCCTTACAAAACCTTCTTCAGTTATTTTAAAAGAAGGTTATGATAACGCTACTAAGTCAGTTATAATAATGGAGCCTTTTGCAAGAGGTTTTGGAAATACACTTGGAAATGCCTTAAGAAGAGTATTGTTATCATCGATAAATGGCTTTGCTGTCTCATCAATTAAAATCGAAGGCGTATCTCATGAATATAGTACAATTGAGGGAGTTAAAGAGGATGTGCTAGATATTATCATGAATTTGAAATCATTAGCAATAGTAAAAAACGATGGCAATCCCTTTACTTTAAAATTATCATCGAATAAGTCTGGCCCAGTTTATGCAGGTGCAATAGAACTTCCCGCAGGTGTTGAAATAGTTAATCGCGATCTTTTGATCTGTACCTTAGAAAAAGGTGCCAAAATCGATATGCAAATGTTTGTTGAATGTGGCAAAGGATATGTTGTAGCATCTCAAGACAAAAAAATTGAAAGACCAATTGGTAATATTGTGGTTGATGCTATGTTTAGTCCAGTTAAAAGAGTTTCATACAAAGTTGAAAATGCTCGTGTTGGACAAATAACCGATTATGATAAATTAATTATTGAAATTGATACTAACGGGACAATCACTCCGCAAGATGCTCTTGGCGTTGCTTCTAAGATCTTACAAGAGCAGTTGCAAGTTTTTATAAATTTTGATGTTGCTACAATTGACGCTCCAGTTCAATTGGTTCCGATAGATGAGCCAGAATTTAATAAAAATTTACTTAAAACAATTGACGAGCTTGAGCTTTCGGTTCGTTCATATAATTGCTTAAAGAATGAAAATATTATTTATGTTGGTGATCTGGTAAGCAAGTCTGAGGCAGAAATGCTCAAAACCGCAAATTTTGGAAGAAAATCTTTAAATGAATTAAAAGATAATTTAAAAATAATGGGATTAAATTTTGGTATGAAGCTTACCAACTGGCCCCCAAAAAATTTTGAAGAACTTTTAAAATTAAAAAATAAAGAATTTTAAAGTTATTAATAAACATTTTTAAATATATTGAATTGATCTCAGGGAGTTATTATGAAACATCAAATTAAAGGCAGAAAATTAAATCGAAATAGTGCACATCGCAAAGCCTTGATGCGCAATCTTTCTATTGCACTAATCAGCAATGAAAGAATAAAAACAACTTTACCAAAAGCTAAAGAACTTAGACCTTTTGTTGAAAAAATTCTTAGCGTTGCAAAGAATGATAATTTGGCCAATAGAAGACTTGTTATTTCAATATTAGGGAATGCTCAAATAGCCGATAAGTTATTTAAAGATATCGCTCCTAGAATTCTTAAAAGAAACGGTGGATACACTCGAATTATGAAAAATGGTTTTAGAGTTGGTGATAAAGCTCCTATGGCAGTTATGGAATTGGTTGATAGAGTTGAAGTAATTGTTGAAAAAAAAGATAATTTAGATTCTAAAAAACTTGAGAAAAAAGCTGTTCAAAACAAAGAAAAAACTCAAGAGTAAAAAATTGAAATATTTACAAAGACAAATAAAAACGATTAATAAAAATAAAGTAAACAAATTTTATGAAAATACTTAAAGAATTTGAAGAGCAACAAGCCAAAATAGCAAAAGAAAAAAATACCCAAGCCATCGCTAAATTTAAAGTTGGCGATACTGTTAGCGTTAAATATCGAATTAATGAGAGTGGAAACATTCGTATCCAAGCTTTTGTTGGTATAGTTATTGCTAAAACCAAAAAAGAAAATAATTATCGAGCAACCTTTACAGTAAGAAAAATTAGCTCAGGGGTTGGTGTAGAAAGAAAGTTTATAATAAATTCTCCGCTTCTAGCAGGTGTTGAGGTTATGAAGCAGGGCGATGTTAGAAGAGCAAAGCTTTATTATCTTCGTAAGCTTAATGGTAAGGCTTCTAGAATTAAAGAGAAGTTAGATTTTTTAGATCAAGCTTAAGGCTTGCTGATAAAATTTAAAATATTGTAATCAAAATTTTTAAGATTTAAGTTAAGTGCCAGAAAAAATAAAATTTTATAATTAAATAATTTTTATATTTTCTAAAAAAAATAATTAACCTAAATCTAATTCGCAAAAATATTAATAATTCATTAATAATCAATTAATAAGAAAATTTATCGGAGATAAAATATGTCAATCGCATTTAAGGGTGAAAAAAGAGAAGAATTGGGTACTGCTAGTGCTCGAAAAATAAAAAAACAGGGTCGTATTCCTGCGGTTATTTATAAAGATAAAGGTAATATTAACCTTAGCTTGGATGGCCGTGAATTTGAAATGCAATATTTCAAAGGATTAGCTCTTACATCGCTTGTTGAAGTTGAGTTAGATGGCAAAAAACATAAGCTTATTGCTCATAAAATTGAACTTGATCCAGTTTCAGATCGTCCAGTTCATATTGATTTCCTTGCTTGTGATAATCTCAAATCAATTCGCGTTAAGCCAAAATTAGTATTTACCAATCAAGAAAAATCCCCAGGCTTAAAAAAAGGTGGAATTTTGCACATCGTCACTCGAAGAGTAGAAGTATTATGTGATGGTGAAAATCATATCCCTCAAGAAATTGAAGTTGATATTGGCTCACTTCATTTAGGGTCAAAAATTCGTTCACACGATCTTAAATTACCAGCTGGTGTCAAACTCAATCGTAAAAATAACTTTTTAATCGGCAGTATTATTGGAAGAGGAAAATCTGAAGAAGAAAAAGCTGTTGATCCAAATGCTCCAGCAACTGCAGGTGTTACAGCAGGTTCTCCAGCTCCAGCAGGCTCTTCGCCAGCGAAAGCAGATGACAAAAAAGATTCTAAAAAATAATTGTAGATTATTTTAAAAAACAAATTTAGTTTTTTTGATGAAAATCTAAATTAAATTCAATGGCGCTAGGGCAATACTTATTGTTTAATAACCAATCCCAGAAAAGCGATTGATTTTGTTTTGGCTGATTCAATGATATAAAGATTGATTTGGTATAAACACCCTTAAAAGAAGCAAGCATAGACTTATACCAAATCCCATCTTTAAAAGTTTTAAAAAAATTAAAATTCTAACTTCATATTTTTGGCTAAAAATTTCTAAAAAGCGTCAGCTGTATGGATATACAGCTTCATTTTTTAAAAATTTTTATCTCAAAAATATTTTGTTATAATTTTATTTAAAGATGGGATTTGGTATTACAGCCTAACTCTTGACGGAGCTTAAGAAAAAAAACAGCAAATCTAAAAGCAAGTAAACAGCGCTTCCACAAATCCATAAACCAAAACAATTCAAAGAACAATTAAGAATTAATTCCCAACCGTTTAAAACTCGCCACTCAATCAATAAAAAAATTTACTTGATGTTGCCACATTGCCTTGAACTTGGAATCTTCATTAGCGATGAGATTGAAAAAATTATCGTCCTCAATAATTTTGCCATTTTCTAAAACGATGATGCGGTCCATATTTTTAATGGTTGAGAGGCGGTGAGCAATGGCGATAACGGTGATTTTTTCAATTTCTAAAATATCGTTGATGGCTTGCTGAATTTCATTTTCGGTTTTAGAATCAAGGCTTGAGGTGGCTTCGTCTAAAATTAAAATTGGGGCTTTTTTTAGCAAAGCTCGGGCAATGGCAATGCGTTGTTTTTGCCCACCCGATAGCTTCACGCCTCGCTCGCCAACCAAAGTTTGATATTGATTGGGCAAAGTCATAATGAAATCATGAATTTTTGCTTTTCTAGCGCAATCAATCACCTCTTGCATCGAAGCCTTAACATTGCCATAAGCAATATTGTCAAAAATAGTGCGATGAAACAACGCTGGATCTTGCGGAATCAGGGCAATATTGGCGCGCAAATCATCGTTATTAAGAGTTGTTATATCTTGTTGATCAATAATAATTTTACCTTGATAATTATTAAAAATCTTTAAAAGTAAATTAATTACTGTTGACTTGCCAGCCCCAGAATGCCCAACCAAACCAATCTTTTGAAACGGTGCAATTGCTAAATTAAAATCTTCAAGCACCGCATTTTCGCTATATTTAAAATTAACATTTTGAAAATTAATTTGCGGATTTTGTATTTTAAGATTTTGTGGAATTTGTTTTTCTTCAACGATATTTTTTGGATTAAAAATTTCAAAAGCTTCTTTGAGTTGCCCAAAATCTTGAATACAGCCATCAACATGAGTAAGTAGGATCCATGAGTTGTCAAAAATATGAAACATCAAGCCCAAAACCATCACCAAATCTCCTAAGCTCACCAATTTTTTTTGATATAAATCAAGCATCAAAAACAACGTTAAAATTGGAATTACCGCATAAATCAAACCAATAACAAAATGATTAACATTGATAAACCATGTTCTTTTTTCCTCGGCTTTAACCCAGTCATTATTGGTTTTGTTGAGTAAATTTTTTTCAAAATTACGATTAGAATAAAGCAAAACAGTGCTGATATTGCTGATGCTATCATTTAAAAGCCCAGTAATTTTTTGGCGAAGCGCTGAAGAATTTTTGGTTAAAATAAATTGTTTTTTCTTGCTTAAAATAAAAACTGGCATTGCCACTAAAAGCCAGATAAAAGTAGCTAAAGCAAGACTAAAATGGACTTTAAAAAAAATCACTAAACTCACTAAAATTGTTAAAATTCCATAAAGCATGCCGTGAAATATTCGATCATGCAAGCTGATATATTTATCGCGTAAAGTCGCTATTTGACTGGCTGTTTTGCCAGAAAGATTATTTTGAAAAAACTCATAATTATGAGTTAACAACATTGCATAGGACTTGTTAATAATCTGCGCTTCAATAAGTGGCTGTGAACGATAATCACCATAACCATAAATTCGCCAAATCATTTGACTAACAAACACCGCGATGCAAAAAATTGCCACCGGCTCAATGATTTCAAGGTTTGTGAATTGGGAGTTTTTGGATAAATAATCGATTATCAATTTTAAAGAATAATTGCAAACCGGCAAAAAAAACGCCGAAACAACAGGAGCTGTAATCATCATCGCATACCACCATTTGTAAGGCGCAATAATTTCTAAATAAAATTTTTTGATATCGAGTTGGTAAGGCATTTTAGTTTATAAATTAATTTTTGTCGTGCTATCGGTAGCGACTTGACCTATTTTTGTCGCGCTATCGCAACGACGTGCCACTATCTAGATAGAATTTTTGATATCGAGTTGGTAAGGCATTTGTTGTGCTAACGCAGTTACTATTCCTTAGCTACGCTTATTGACACGACAAACACTCTTCATATTTTTCATTTTGAGGGGTTGGCAAGTTAATACCCTCGCTATTTACCAAATTGTTAATTTGAGGAGAAATTATAGCGATGTCATCTTTTTGGGTTTTATTTGAAACCTTATCAGCCCTTTGAATTGAGGTTGATCGACAATAATAAAGACTTTTTAGTCCTTTATACCAAGCTCTAAAATGGATGTCATGGAGAACTTTTTTAGAAACATTTCCTGGTAAAAAAATGTTCAGGCTTTGAGCTTGACAGATGTATTCCTGACGCTCAGAAGCAAGATCAATAATCCAGCGTTGATCAATTTCTTGGGCAGTTTTAAAAACTAATTTTTCGTGTTCATCCAGAAAATCTAAATGCTGAACCGATCCCTCATTGATAGTGATTGATGACCAAGTATCTTCACTATTTTTGCCTTTTTCTTCAAGTAATTTGATCAAGTTTTTATTGCGAACATTGAAAGATCCGGTTAAGGTTTTTTGAGTAAATGAATTAGCGGCAAATGGCTCAATGCCCGGTGATGAGTTACCTGCAATTATCGAGATTGAAGCGGTTGGGGCAATAGCTAATTTATTAGAAAAACGTTCTTGAATTCCAACTTCCAAGGCATCTGGACAAGCACCTCTTTCATCTGCTAAGATTTTTGAAGCTTTGTCAACACCTTGCTTAATATGTTGAAAAATTTTTTTATTCCAAACTTTGCTCATTGCTGATTCCATTGGCACATTTTTACTTTGTAAAAAGGAGTGAAAGCCCATAACTCCAAGACCAACACTTCTTTCGCGCATTGCTGAATATTTAGCTTTGGCCATACCATCTGGCGATTTATCAATAAAATCTTGCAAGACATTGTCTAAAAAACGCATTACATCGATAAGAATTAGTTCGTTATCTTTCCATTCTTCGTAATATTCAAGGTTTAATGAGGATAGACAGCATACTGCGGTTCGGTCTTGATTATGATGATCAATTCCAGTTGGTAAAGTAATCTCACTGCAAAGGTTGGAAGTTTTAACTTTTAAACCAAGCTTTTGTTGATGCTCAGGAATTGAGCGGTTAACAGCATCAATGAATAGAATATATGGCTCACCAGTTTCAATTCTGGCTGTTAATAGCTTGATCCATAATGCTCGAGCTTTGACCTTATCAATTACTTGATTGGTATATGGACTTCTTAAATCAAACTCTTCATCTTTTTCAACTGAGCGCATAAATTCATCGGTGATAACAACACCGTGGTGCAAATTGAGTGATCGACGATTTGGATCACCTCCAGTTGGTCGACGTAAATCAATGAATTCCTCGATTTCTGGATGATAGATTGGCAAATAAACTGCGGCTGATCCACGACGTAAACTGCCTTGAGAAATGGCCAAGGTTTGCGAATCCATAACTTTGATAAACGGAATAATTCCAGATGTTTTGCCATTGCCACGAACTGTTTCACCTATTGAGCGCAAATTTCCCCAAAAGCTTCCAATTCCACCTCCGCGTGAGGCCAATAAAACATTTTCATTCCACAGATTGACTATTCCAGATAAAGAATCGCTGGACTCGTTAAGAAAACAGGAAATTGGTAAACCTCGATCTGTTCCACCATTGCTTAAAACAGGTGTTGCAGGCATAAACCATAAATTAGATATGTAATCATAAAGACGACTAGCATGCTCTTGATCGTCAGCATAATAACTGGCAACGCGAGCGAATAAATCTTGATAAGACTCATCAGGCATTAAATAGCGATCCTTAAGCACGGCTTTACCAAAATTGCTTAATCTTTGATCTTTTTTGTTGTCAACTGTTACCGAAAATTTTGGCGAGTTTTTTTTGATATCAGACTGCGAAGTTAATGTTTTGGAGTTTGGATTTTTTTCACTGTTTTTTGGCAATGATTTATCCGAAGATTTTTTGGTCATTTTATTAAAATTTATATTTATGATTATGGCTTTAGGCTGAACAAGTTTAACAAAAATAGAGCTATATTTAGTAGCTAAAAAGTAAAGTTTACACCATATGTTGTTTTTAGGTATTATTTTTAAGGCAATCAAAAATAAATGTCTAGAAGAATTTTTAAATTTTTTTATGTTTAAAATTATTTTGTTATAATGAACAGTATTAGTAACCTTTAGTTAGGGTTTGGTCATTATTTTTTTAAAATTAAAATAGCAGATTTTTTTATTTTAAAACATAT
>JBJTWJ010000169.1:0-2944 GCA_046081665.1 Alphaproteobacteria bacterium
TAAAATTTCTAAAAAAAATTTGCAAGCACGAGTTCTTGAATTGCTTGAGTTAGTTGAATTAAGCAATTTGTCAAAGCGTCAAAATTGCTACCCTCACCAACTTTCGGGTGGTCAAAAACAACGCGTTATGATTGCCATTGCTTTGGCCAATGATCCAAAAATTTTAATTGCTGATGAACCAACAACCGCACTTGATTTTAAGATTCAAGGTGAAATTCTAAATTTATTAAAAAAATTAACTTACCAAAAAAAAATTGCTTTGCTGTTGATTACTCATAATCAAAATGCTGTTGCAAAATTAGCCGATCAAATTATCGAAATTGGTGATAAATTTGACAAAAATAAATTGCAAAATTTAATCCAGAAAAAACCATCTTTAATAAGCACAAATATTGAAAATTTACTTGAGGTTAAAGGGCTTAACATCATTCATAAAAAAAATTATTTAGTCAAAGATCTTAATTTAACTTGGCAAAAAGGAGTGAATTTAGGGATTGTTGGTGAGAGTGGATCAGGAAAAACAACCTTGGCTCGGGCTTTGATAAGTCTAGTGCAATCACCTATCAAGCTTGCGGGATCGATTAATTTTTTTCAAGAAAAAACTTGGCAGAAAAATTATCAAGAACTTCGGCAATTGGTGCAAATAATTTTTCAAGATCCTTTCGCCAGTTTAAACCCGAGAATGACCGCTAAAGATATTGTCGGTGAAGGTTTGGTTATTAGAAAATTTTTACCAAAAATTATCGATGATGAGGTTGAAAAAATTTTTGATAAATTAAAACTTAATTTTGAGTTGTTAAATCGCTATGCGCATCAACTTTCAGGTGGACAACGCCAAAGAATTGCAATTGCCCGAGCATTAATTCTAAAACCCAAAATTTTGATTTTAGATGAACCAACTTCCGCTCTTGATTATGCTACGCAAAATGAGATATTAGATTTTTTAATTTCTTTGCAATTTGAAAATGATATTTCTTATTTGATAATTTCTCATGACTTGGAAGTTGTAGAAACTCTAGCTCACAAAGTTGCTGTAATTTCAAGTGGCACAATTAGTGATTTTGGAGAATGCGAATTAATTTTAAAAAAATATCAAAATTGCTGAATTTTTCTAACCTTCGAAATTGTTCGAACTGGTTCTAAATTAGTTTTAGGTTTTTTTAGTTGGTTTTAAATCTAGTCATTGGTTGCATAAATTTTTAATCTAATCAATTACAATTTAAAAAATAAATTGTTATAAAAATTTTCAATGTTATAATTGGCGAGTTATCAATGATAGCAAATGAATTGCCTTATTTTTTTAAAAACAAAAGTTATATTAAAAATGACTGAAAAAAAAATTAAAAAACCTGAATTATTATTGCCAGCAGGCAATTTAGAGCGCTTGAAAACGGCGATTTTGTATGGGGCAGATGCGGTTTATATTGGCACTCCTGACATGTCGCTTCGCGTTAAGTCGGCGTTTAGTTTGGAAGAGGTTATTGAGGGCATTGAATATGCTCATCAACGTCATAAAAAAATTTATCTTACTTTAAATTTATTTTCACATAATAAAGACATCGAAAAACTTCCGCAATTTATTGAAACAGTTAGAAAAGTTAAGCCTGATGGCTTGATTATTTCTGATCCGGGGGTTTTTCAATTTGTTAAACAAAACGCTCCAGAGCTAGAACTTCATATCTCAACGCAGGCCAATGTTTGTTCTTTTTTAACGGTTGATTTTTGGCAACAACAAGGGGCAAGTCTGGTAGTAATGGCTCGCGAAGTTGGTTTTGAAGAGTTAAAAGAAATTCGTCAAAAATGCCCCGGTATCAAGCTTGAAACTTTTGTGCATGGTTCGATGTGTATGACTTACTCAGGAAGATGTTTGTTATCAAATTTTATGGCACAAAGAGGGGCTAATCAAGGCTCTTGTGCTCATTCTTGTCGTTGGGGTTATAAGTTAAAAATTAAACTTAAGGATAACACTGAACACGAAATTGAAATTAACGAAAATAACAAAGAGCTTTTTGATTTTTTCTTGGAAGAAGAAATTCGCCCTGGAAGCTATATGCCTTTTGAAGAAGATATGCATGGTTCATATATTTTAAATTCCAAAGATTTATGTTTATTGCCCAAGCTTAATGAATATATCGATCTTGGCATTGATTCATTTAAAATTGAAGGGCGAAATAAAACGGAATTTTATGTGGGCAGTGTCGCTAGAGTTTATCGGGCATGTATCGATGATTATTTGCAAGATCCTCAAAATTGGAATCCGCAAGATTATATGCAAGAAATTAATGCTATTGCTAATCGCGGATATACTTTAGCATTTCATGAAGGTGGACTTACCGATTTAGCTCATGATTATGAAAGCACTGGCTCAATAAGTGTTTATGAATACGCAGGAAGGGTTGTTGAATGGCAGGGTGATGAGTTGATTTTTGAGGCCAAAAATTATCTTCAAGCAGGTGATGTTTTGGAATTTTTATCACCATTTCAGCGTCAACCAATTTTGTTGAGAATCTATGAGTTTGTTCATCTTAAAGACAATAAGGTTACCGATAAATTGCATGGTGGACAAAAACCTCGAATTAAAATCAAAGCTGATCTTTTTAATTGCATTGATAAATCAGAACTTAAAAGATTGTTACCAGAATTTAGTTTAGCACGAAAAGAAAGGTTAAATAATGTTTCTCAAGAATTAAGTGTTCAAGCTCGGCAATTATCTCACCAATTAGAAGCTGGAGTAATTAATTCACAAAAATATCTTAAAAAACGTGATAAATATTTTGAAGCTTTAGAGTTTGCGGATAATACAGAACTAAAAACTAAAACTCCAAGAATTGGTAAAGAGGGTTGTTGTGGCAAGGGTTGCAATGGTTGTTTAATATTTTGGTATGATGAAAAATATCAAAATGCAAGAGAAATATTAAAAAATAAGAAAAGAGGTGAAATGTTA
>JBJTWJ010000170.1:0-6235 GCA_046081665.1 Alphaproteobacteria bacterium
GAGGTTTTTTTAAGTGATGTGGTGATCTCATTTATGAATTATTTATTTTTAATAATAATTTTATAAATTTAGAATTTTTTTATTTAAAACTCAAGTTTAGAATTGTCGAAAAATTTTAAAATTTTGTTTTTATGTTTAATGCCAATAATATGAAGCAGAGATGGAATAGTTTACGAATATAAATAGCCGATATTGAAAACTGGTTTTGTAAGAATTTTTTGATAATTTTGTCCATCAAAAAATTTTATTGTCATTTTTATTTTTCGATGCCTAATGCCTGTGAAATCAAATGCTTTTGTTCGCGACTATGATAAGAGCCATAACCTGTTGCAGGAGAAGCGCAAGCAATTCGCCCAGCATATTTTGCACGACTGACTTTATGTTTAATTTGTAATAAAACTTCTTCAATGTAGTCATCCACAAAATGCCATGCACCCATGTTTTTAGGTTCTTCTTGGCACCATATGATCTCGGCATTTTTATATTTTTTTAATTCATTTGCTAATTCAAGACTTGGGAATGGATAAAGTTGTTCGGTTCTAATTAAAGCAACATCGTTGATTTTATTAGCTTGACGAGCCTCAAACAAATCATAATAGACTTTACCACTACACAACACAACACGTTTAACTTTATCATCACTGACTAATTTTTCAGATTCTTTGATAATTGCTTGGAAATTTAATTTGCTGAATTCTCCAATTTTAGAAACTGCAAGCTTATGTCTAAGCAATGATTTGGGTGACATCACCACCAATGGTTTACGATCTTTATGAATTATTTGCAAACGCAAAGCGTGGAAAAAATTTGCAGGGTTAGTGATATTAACAACGCGTAGGTTATTATCAGCACAAGCTTGTAAATAGCGCTCTAACCTCGCTGAAGAATGTTCTGGACCTTGTCCCTCATAGCCATGAGGCAATAGCATTACTAAACCAGATTTGCGTAACCATTTAACTTCTGAAGAAGCAACAAATTGATCAAAAATTATTTGTGCACCATTGGCAAAATCACCAAACTGGGCTTCCCAAATAGTAAGAGAATTGGGATTTGTGAGTGAATAGCCATATTCAAAACCAAGAACCCCATATTCCGAAAGTACTGAATCATAAACTTCAAAGCTAGCTTTTTTAGTAGCAAGAGGTGAAAAAATATTGTAGCGTTGAGCTGTTTTGGCATCATGTAAAATTGAATGACGATGCGAAAATGTTCCTCTTCCAGCATCTTGACCGGTGATACGAACATGATGACCCTGTTCAATCAAGCTTGCAAAAGCCAAAGCTTCAGCAGTTCCCCAGTCTATGTCTTGCCCTTTTTCAACGGCATGACGACGCGCTTCTAATTGTTTAACAATTTTTGGATTAGCATTAAAATCACTGGGAATTGAGGTTGATTTAACAATTAATTCATTTAACTTTTTTTCGCTAAGGGCAGTATTTGCAAGCGAATTATCGCCATCTTTAACATGTTGCCAATCGCCTTTTAGCCATTCTGCCTCAAGAGCTTTGAAAGAATTAGCCTTATCAAATTCGCTGTTTAAGATTTTTTCAAATTCATCAACCATCTGCTGATATTGAGCGTCGGTGATTGAACCTTCAAGGATCAGTTGCTGAGAATAAATTTTTTCTAAACTTGGTTGATCTTTAATTTTTTGATACATTATGGGTTGAGTGTAAAGCGGTTCATCACCTTCATTATGGCCATATTTGCGATAACATACAACATCAAGAACAACGTCTTTTTTGAAGGTTTGACGATAATCAGAAATTATCTGAGCAACTCGCACCACATCTTCAACGCTGTCACCATTAACGTGGAAAATTGGAGCATCAATTGCCTTTGCCAAGTCAGATGCGTAAATTGTGCTTCGAGAGTCTGTAGGGTTGGCAGTAAAACCAATTTGGTTGTTGATAATTAAA
This sequence comes from Alphaproteobacteria bacterium, assembly GCA_046081665.1. GTDB lineage: Bacteria > Pseudomonadota > Alphaproteobacteria > Rickettsiales > UBA1997 > CAILUF01. The sequence goes on from JBJTWJ010000170.1 coordinate 1,920, forward strand.
TGAATAACTCCACCAGTATCGTAACCTTTGGTGCCGTTCATTACCAAGCTTTCAGCAACTGATCCCTGACCTGCAAAAGCTGCATCGCCGTGAATTAAAAGTGCTAAAGCTTGTAGGCGATCATTATCGCCAAGTAAGTCTTGAGTAGCTCTGACTCGTCCCGCTACAACAGTGTTCACCGCTTCTAAATGCGAAGGATTAAAAGCTAAAGATAAGGCAATTTTATTGCCAGCAATATTTCTTTCATTTGAATAACCCATGTGATATTTAACATCTCCAGATTTAGTGATGCCTTCAGGGATACCAGGAATGCCTTGGAATTCAGCAAATAAGCGGTGATATGGTTTATTCATAATTCCTGTTAAAACATTAAGTCTTCCACGATGAGCCATGCCAATGAAGATTTTTTTAACATTATTTTTAGCAGAATTATCAATAATTTTTTCAATAGCACAAATTGCTGATTCACCACCTTCTACTGAAAATCTTTTGGCTCCGGGGAAGCGTTTATGAAGGAATTGTTCAAATCTTTCGCTACGAATAATTTCGCTTAAAATTTTCTTTTTTTCAGCTATGGCAATTGGCGTAAAAACAGCATTTTCAAAGCGTTGAGTTAGGAAATCTTTTTCATTTTGATTGCGAATATATTCAAATTCTGCACCAATTTTATTGCTGTAAATAAATTTTAGATTAGCTAAAGCTTGTTGTAAGCTAACCTTTTGCCCTTGATAATCAACCTCGCAAGCTAAATCTTCATTTTTTATTTCATGCGTTGACAAAGCGATTTCTTTGACATCGATAGCAGGTGTTAAGTTAAGGGGATCAAGGTTGCAAGCTAAATGCCCAAATCTTTTGAAAGCATCAATTAATTTACTAAATTTTAAATTTAATTCTAAAAAAGAAGTTTTTTCAGAAGTTTTTTCAGAAACATTTTTAGCTGATTGTTTTGGATCTTTTTTTGTTTCATTGATTTGGTTAGACGAAATATCAAAATCAACACTATCAATAATTTTTAAATTTCTTTTAGCCCATGATGGCCCATTGTAATCAATTAAAATATTTTTTACTTCCTCACTATTTTCTTTAAAAAAATTCGCCCAAGATTGATCAACGCTAGCTGGATTGGCTAGATATTTTTGATAAAGTTCATTAATAAAAACGATGTTGGTGCTGAAAAATTCAGAAGTGTGAGCAAAGTTTTGCGACATGTTAAATTTTAATTTATTATTTTTTTAATTTGTATTACAATAAGTTTAACTAAATTATAATTTATTTTAACAAATACTAAATTAATAAAAAATTGTAATAAATAACTAATAATTTTTTTAATTTGAAATTGATTTTATGGTAGCGGAGGAGGGGATCGAACCCCCGACACGCGGATTATGATCCCGCTGCTCTACCAACTGAGCTACCCCGCCGTATAAAAATTCAAATTAGTAATTATTTTTATTGTCTTTAATTAAAATGCATAATGCACAGATTAAAGAAAATTTTGAAATCTTTAACAAATAATTTATGCTAATAATTTGATAGATAAACTAAATTATGATACAATATTAAGGTTTTTCAAATTAAAATTCAAATTAATTTTTTTTACAACTCGAACTCAAATTATAATTCTTTTGATCCACCTCGACTTTCTCCGATCATTTTTTCCACATAAGTTTTTTGGGGGCTTGGCGAAGGCTCTGGTTTGTTAAGATCAAGTGCATCAATTTTTTGTTTTTGAATAGCATCAAACTTTTTTCTGAAATCATCGTAAGATTTTTCTAAACCATTTCTCATCTCCAATAATTGTGATTCAGAATATCTTTGTGATAGTTCTAAGCTCTTTTCATATAATTTGGAATCAATCCTTACGGATGAGGTTGGTTTTTCTTTATTAGTTAACGCATAAGCAAGAGGCAAAGTTAAATCTTCGCAGAAGATTAGGCAATTGGTATCCCATTTTCACTTGATGAAAAAGACTTAACTACTAAGTCACTCCCCAGATCTTACGGTGATTTATTTTCAAATAAAATATTTCCATTGATATTTTCTGGATCTTGGAAAGATCGATTAGCATCTGATTTCATATTTATTAATCTACATATTAAAATAAAAAAAATTCAAACATTTTAGAAACTTAGAAAGTTTAATATAATTTTACTAGAAAATGAACGTCTAAAGTTAGGGGCTTCAGCCCTTGCAACCCTACATTAATTTTTAGATCATATAAAGCACTCGGAATGTAAGCTCCCCCGCTTTCAGGTCTTACACCCCTAAATTATCTATAAAACCTGCAAAGTACTCAGGCTGTAAGCTCGCTTTCTAAGAGGAAGCTACAGCCTGAAGGCTTCCGGAGCTTGTGGATAGTGTTTAGGGGTGTAAGGGCTACAGCCTGGAGACTTACCGAGGTCGTTTAAATAATGTGGTGGTATAAGACTTTAAAAGTGACAATGTTTTCAGCTTTATATTTAACGTCCTCCGCTTGGACTTCTGGGATGGATTCTCGGTGATGTTGTCAGTGATGTTGAATTATTTTTATTCAATAATGCTTGTTTCACCCTTTCGAGGAGTTTAGCATCTATTGGCTCTACTTTCAATACTTTTGGTGTATTTCGGTTAAAATTTATTATGTTTAAGTCGGGTGCGTTGAGGTCAACATGTTCTTTTAGCTTTGTTACATTCAAGACTTTGGGCATGCGGGTGGGGCCATTAGCTTTACTATCTTGATTATTATCTGCAAGGCCAGTTTGCCCTATGGGGCGGGTGTTCTGAGATGCTGATAGTTGAGGACCTGTCCGAGTTGTTGTTGCTAATGTTTTATGATGATATTGAGGTTCTGTTGAAGACACAACAACATGGTTAGATCTTGAATTAGGGAGCATCGTTACAAATTTTAAAGGTGGATTATCTATGCGTAATGCTGAGTTTGGATCATATTGATTTGTGTTATTAGCAAGATATATTTGGGTTTGGGCCTGATTAAGATAATTATTACCTAGTGTACTTGAATGGAATAAAGAAGAAGATGGCGAGGAAGATTGACTACCTAATGTTGATGATCCTTGACCTACAACAAACTCAGAGCCTTGTTGAGATGGAGAAATGGGCTTAGCCAATTCTGAAAGTTCAAGATTTTTTTTAGTCCATAAATCACTTAAAGACTTTAGGTTGTCAACTTGAGCCGATCCAAAATTTTGATGTAATTGACCATCATTTCCTGCTACCATAACATTTTGTAAGCCACTTTGGTTTAATGCTGAGCTTGGATCTTGTTGATCTGTGACTTTTTCTAAAAAACCTAGTCTATTTTTCAGAAATTCTTGGGCCTGATAAGGATTTTGACTTACTAAATTGGCATGAATTTTTAATGTATCTTCGTAAAATTTATTTAAATCACTATTAATATTTTGGGCATGTCTAGGAGCGTCATAAATAGCGTTAACACCTCCCCAAGGATTGGGTGAGTATAACATATAATTTGAGCTATCGGCTCTTATGCCAACAGCAAAATTGTGATTAATTATTCCTTGGTTTAAAGGATTTTCTAGTAAATTAGTTGTTGCAGCTTCATCTAAAATTATTGAGGTGTTACTAACAATTGGACGATGCACAAATTAGATAATTTTATTAATAGAAAATTTGTAAAGCATTAATTAATATTTTTTTGATAATAAATTAAAAATTTAAGTTAATTATTTGTTATGGTTTAAAAATTATTTTTTTTGTATTGAAATGGCATTATTCAATCATTATAGGGTTTGATTATTTGTTTTGATTAAGTGTTTAAACAGTTTTTTATCAAGTGTATTATCCTTGGGCTTCTAAATTTAGAACGGGTTCGAAATGACTTGGCTGGGTTGCTCTTCTAATGGTCTATATTTCTAAATTAATTTCTTAACCTCGCTGAATAGCAATGCTTTTTGTTCATGAAAATGAGGTGCATAAACGTAGTATAGCATTGACTGAGTATGGCGGACGAAGAGAGATTCGAACTCTCGATAGAGCTTTTGACCCTATACACACTTTCCAGGCGTGCGCCTTCAACCGCGCGGCCATCCGTCCATTTATAATAATACCGTTTCGATATTTTTAAAATTACAAAAAAAATTAAAATTCTAACTTCATCTTTTTGGCTAAAAATCTCTAAAAATCGTCAGTTGTATGCATATACAGCTTCATTTTTTAAAGATTTTTATCTCAAAAATCCTGTCGTTGCCGTTAGCACGACCAGAAATCCTGTCGTTGCCGTTAGCACGACCAGAAATCCTGTCGTTGCCGTTAGCACGACCAGAAATCCTGTCGTTGCCGTTAGCACGACCAGAAAT
>JBJTWJ010000171.1:0-1654 GCA_046081665.1 Alphaproteobacteria bacterium
GGTTTTTATCCAGTCGTGCCTTTAGGCAACGACAGGTTTTTTTTCTGGTCGTGCTAACGGTAGTAACAAGATTTTTAGATAAAAATCTTTAAAAAATGAAGCTGTATATCCATACAGCTGTAGTTTTAAAGATATCAAAATGGGATGACAGCTTATCACTCAAAATTTAAAGTGATATTGTTATTTAGATAAGTGAAAATAAGTTTGCTGTCAACTGTTTTATCGACGTTGTTTTGGTTGTAATTGTTTAAGTCCTCAGTTTTTATTAAGTCCGTTCTTCTGCTAAATTCTTCAGAAATTTGCTCAAGAATTTTTTTGTTAGTTGGGTAAAAATAATAAAATTCCATTTCTACAATTTTTTGCTCAAAGGCATCAAGCTTTATCTTGCTTGAGCATGGACATTTTAACATTTTTGTTAATTCTTTGATTATTTCAACTTCGAATTCGAAATTATTTTTCACAATAATTTTGTTTTTTGTAAGATTTTTGTAGATTAATTTAACCTTAACTATTTCATTTAACTTTGATCGCCTTTTATCAAAATCTATTGTAACATCAACATTTTTGTTTTTATTTATTAATAAAAAATTACTGTTAATAAAAGAATTATATGCTACTTTTTCTGATTTGAGATTATTTATATAAAAATCAAGAAAAAAAGGTCGACAAATTGAAGTGGTTGTGCATACTAAATTGTAGGATTGTATCCCCACAAAAATCATGAACATTATTGCTATAATTTTTAAAATTATTTTTAATAATGGATGCATTGATAAATCAAATTATAGTTTTAAAATTAAAAATATGTAGTTATGATATTTATAAAAGTTTACAGATTTATAAAAACACTATATAAAACATGACATTAAAATTGATAATAAATCATAATATTGTAATTTAAAATTTTAAATTAAAATGACAACGCAAATAATTAATTTTAATGAGCCATTTGAAAAATTTCAACAATGGTTTAACGAAGCTTGTAATGATCAACGGATCAATGAGCCTACAGCCATGAGTCTTGCTACGGTATCGCCAAATAATTGCCCTGCAAATCGTATGGTTTTGTTGAAAAAATTTGATGAGCGTGGATTTTGTTTTTTTACTAATTTAAATAGTCGTAAAGCTCAGGAAATTCTAGCTAATTCCAATGTTAGTTTATGTTTTTACTGGGGGGTTTTAAGTAAGCAAATTAGAATTGAAGGAGTTGCTCAAAAAGTTAGTGATTTGGAAGCGGATGATTATTTTAAAAGTCGAGCACGACAAAGTCAAATTGGAGCTTGGGCATCAAAACAATCATCAACCATGAATCAATGGAGTGAATTTGAAGAACGAATCAATTATTTTGAGGAAATGTTTCGCGATAAAGATGTTGAAAGGCCAGTTTTTTGGTCTGGTTTTCGAGTGGTTCCAAGAGTCATAGAATTTTGGAGTGAAGGAAAATTTCGTATTCACCATCGTCAAAGCTATGAATTGGTTGGGCAGGGATGGCATACAAAAATTCTTTATCCTTAATTGACTAATACCATTTCAACTAATAAATGAACCATTTAGGTATTTATAAATTAAGCTTTATCTTTTTGGCTAAAAATCTTCAAAAAGCCTCAGCTGTATGGATATACAGCTTCATTTTTTAAAGATTTTTATCTCAAAA
>JBJTWJ010000172.1:0-8916 GCA_046081665.1 Alphaproteobacteria bacterium
TGAGTTTAATTAACTATAAAAAACATTCTATAATAAAAAACAATATTTATAGTTTTTTAATAAATTTTATATTAGTTATTTTATTTCTTTTTTTTTCAATATTAAAAACCTCTTCTGCCAATGAAAATATTAACAACATCACTATTCAACAAGATTTAATAATTAGAAATCAACAAAGTATTATTGATTATGAATCTCGCCAAAAAGAACAAAAATTAGACGAGGAAGAGCTTGATAAAAAAGCCTTGGAAACAACCCAAGAAAAAAATCTAACAGAGAAAGATATTGACAAAAAAGACTGTAAGATTGTTAAAAAATTACTTATAACTAATTCAACAATCCTCAGTAAAAACATGATAAGCCAATTAGAAAACGAAATAATTGGTAGTTGTTTTGGTGCAAAAAAAATTTCTAAAATAATTGAAAAGATTATAGATTTTTATGACCTTAAAGGCTTTGTTACAACTGAAGTTGAAACTAATCAAAGCAAAATTGATCAAGGAATAATTGAACTTATAATCATTGAAAAAAGGGTCGAAGAGATAATTTTAAACGATACCAAACTAACTAATTTTGAAAAGAAATTACAAAAATTTACAGCCTTTCGTAAAATTGAAGGAAAAATTTTAAATCAAAATGATCTCAATCAAGGCCTATTCCAAATTAATCGCCTACAATCTAATAATGCAAAATACTTTATTGGCAATGGTAGTAATCGCTCAAGCAATAAAGTTTACATTGAAAATAATAAAAAATTTCCAGCTCGTTTAGCATTAACCCATGATAACTTGGGCAATAGGTCAACTGGAATATTTCGAACAGCAGTTTCTGGATCATTCGATAATTTACTTTCGCTTAACGAAAATATAAATTTAGCAATTAACACTAATCTCAATGACAATCAAAATACTCGCGATATTAAAACCTACTCAACAAATTTATATCTCCCTCTTGGCTATTATAGCTTTTCAATTGAAGGTTCCAAAAGTGATTTCTTTGGCAAAGATCTTAATAATCAAACTTTTTCAGGATATTCTCAGCGCTACAGCTTGATCCTCAATAAACTCTTTACCGATAATCATGAATACCGTATTTCTGGAAAAATTGGCTTCACCAAAAAAGAAACAACAAGCTATTTGGAAAATGTTAAAATTAGAAACTCTCATCGAAATCTATCAATTTTTAACGTCAGTGTTTTAGCTACTTATTTTTTAAATCACAGCTCTACCCTTTTTTTCAAACCAAATTTACTCAGAGGAGTAAATACCCTAGGAGCATATCGCGATTATTCATTTACCTCACCGCAACTTGATTTTACAATATTTAAACTTTTTTTGTCATATCAAAAAAAATCAAATGTTTTTAATCTAAGCAAGCCAATAGTTCTGGTTAGCGAAATTGATAGCCAGATTGCTAATAAAACGTTATTTGGTTCAGAACAATTTTCAATTGGTGGATATACCACGGTAAGAGGTTTTAGAGAGCGAAACATTGCAGCTGACAATGGTTTTTTCAATCGCAATAAAATTGAAATTAACCTTGGATCAATAGCAAATAAATTAAATATTAACAACAATTATTTAAATAAAACAAGAATTGAACCTTTTATTGACTATGGTTATATTAGAAGAAAATTTAACAATAGAACTTCAAGAATAGCTGGAACAGGCTTAAAAACATCATTTAACACCAAACAATTCAATGCTTCCATTACTTTTTCTTGGGCATTAAAACAATCATCGATGGCTGTTTCAAATTATCGTGAAAATAGCATGATTTACTTTGAAATTAATGGATTATGTTGCAATTTCTAAAAAAACTCTTTATAAAAAAGTTTGAGTTGCTATACTTGCTTAAACAAAGCTTAAAGTGAGATTTATTATAACCTATATTACACTTAAAACTAAAGCGAAAAAAATTGCCAATGACCATAACAAAACATAAAAAAATCTTAAAAATTGCTAAATTACTTTCATTGGTTTCATTGAGCCTAGCCTATTCTTGCTCATCGCTCAGTAAATCGCAGATTTTAAATGTTCGTAAAACCGAAGCAATCTCCGTTCTTGAGCTTAAAATTATGTATGATGGTGTTGAAGAAAAAAGTAATAGCGGAGTTTTTGGCGAATGTCATCTAATTTTCAGCGATAAAAATGGTCGAGTTAAATCTTCAAACAAAGATGATTATTCATTTTACATGATTAAAACCAAACCTGGGGTTATTAAAATTGATGCATTGAAATGCTCAAACTGGACATGGTATTATAAAAATCGTTATCTTGATCTTTCGGGATTGGAATTTATAGCCAAAAGTGATCACATAAATTATCTTGGTAATTTAGTAATTAATTATGAACCAAGAAGTTTTGGTTTCCTCGATATTTTCGGACTTGGAGCAATAATCAAGGATAAAAAAGGAGCATATGATATCAAGGTTTATGATAATGTTGAACGCTCAATTAATTTTCTAAAAGAATATTATCCAGAACTCAAATATAAAAATGTTTTAAGGTCAGTAATTCATCAACAAAAAAATAATAAAGCTAAGCTTAAAGACCTTCAAGAACGCGATAAATTTAAAAACAAAACTAGTGAAAATTATTTCAAGGATTTAGTTACTAAACCTAAAAATGACCAAGATAAGAATTATATAACTCAACCAAGCAATCTTGTTGAATCAGTTGACTCGTCAGCAGATAGTCAAAACACTCAAAATCAAAAAATTGCTGACTTTAATCCTTACAAACCTAAGCAAGAAGCTGTTATCCCCAGCCCAAACAACTCTTCACCAACCAACTCCTCTTCTCAAGTTGTTTCGCCTAGTCAAAATTTAAACTCGGTTCCTGTTTCAAACTATCCTCAGTCAAATCCAACTCAATTACCAGTTAATTCAGCAGTTACAAATTCTGCTAGCCCTGTCGTTGTTCCTGCCATTGCAATTCCAAGCGAAAATGGCGATGAACAAATTAATCGTAACTTAGGAAATAATGATAAAAAAATTGGCAAAATAATCAAAAAAAATCGTTCACTACAACAAGGTTACCAAACTCAACCTAATTCACCAACTACCTCTCATCAAATCAACAATAATCAGACTCAAAACAATAATCAACCTCGAGATCTTGAACAGAATTATCGATCTCGTCCAGCTGAAGTTCAGTAAAAAATTATTTGTTGTTGTTTTTTAATAAACAATATTTTTGATATAAATCAGGTCGATTTTTTTTAGTAATTTCTTCAGCTTGTTTCTTTCGCCAATTTGCAATATTTTGATGATGTCCTGACAATAAAACTTCCGGAACTTGACGTTCTCGCCAAACACTTGGCTTTGTATAATGAGGATATTCTAACAAATAACGATAATCATCAAAATCACTATTTCCAAAAGATTCTTCTGTTAAAGATTCATTGCAACCCAATATCCCTTCAATATTGCGCAGAATTGCATCGATCATTGCCATACAGGCAATCTCACCACCTGATAAAATAAAATCTCCAAGCGATATTTCTTCAATTGCAAATTCATCTAACACTCTTTGATCAACTCCCTCATATCTTGCACATAAAAAATTTATTTGCTTTTGTAAAGCCATTTGCCGAGCAAGACTTTGGTTAAATACTTTTCCACGAGCAGAGAGATAGTAGATCGGTGAAGAATTATTTTTTAGATTCTGCTCTAAAGCATTGGCTACAACTTCTGGCTTTAAAATCATCCCTGCACTTCCACCATAAACCGTATCATCGACAGTTTTACGTTGATCATGAGCGTAATCACGAATATTAATCGCTTGATATTGCCATAAACCCTGCTCTAAAGCATTGCCAATAATTGAAAAAGAAAGTGCTCCAGGGAATAACTCGGGGAATAAAGTAAAAATTTTAAAATTAATTTTAGGCGAATTATTATTCATTTATTTAAATTATTTAAATCAAAATATTTTTATACCATTTCCACTAATAAATGAAGCAGTTAGGTATTTATAAATTAAGCTTTATCTTTTTTCCAGTCGCACCTAACACAAGCACGACCTGGAAAAAAACTTCATTGCCTAAAGGCACGACTTTAAAAATATTTTCTTAACTTATCATTTATTAAGTTAAAATGGTATTAGATTTTATTTTTAAATTCTGTATTTTTAAATTTTATCGGAATTTTTAAATTTTAAGGGAAAATATTTTTTTAAGCTTAGCACTAGCCTGTTGAATTTCTTCAGGTGTTCTAATCATTGAAAACCTCACATAACCTTCACCATTTTCTCCAAAAGAACTTCCTGCAGACAATGCTACCCCAGCATCTAAAATCATTTTTTTACAAAATTCAAAAGTAGACATATCGCTAAATTGCTTGGGTAACTTAGTCCAGCAAAACATACTAGCTTTAGGCTTGTCAATATGCCATCCCAACTCATCAGCAAAATTTTTTACCAAAAATTCACCACGATTATGATAAAGTTTTCGTAAATTTTCTAAATAATCATCATTGCTTTCATCAAGAGCATAACCTGCAATCATCTGCAATGGCGTAAATGATCCGTAGTCTAAATAAGATTTTATTTTGTAAAGAGCTGAAATTAAATCGCGATTACCCAAAGCAAAACCAACCCTAGTTCCTGCCAAAGAATAACTTTTGGAAACTGAATAAAACTCAATTGCCAAATCTTTCGCTCCTTTAACCTCAAGGATTGAATGCGGTTTATCTTTTTTAGAAAAATATAATTCACAATAAGCAATATCAGAAATTATGTATATTTGATATTTCTTACAAAAATCAACTAATTCCTCGTAAAAACTAAGACTTGCAATTTCAGTTGTTGGATTGCAAGGATAACTAACAATAACTGCCAAGGGTTTTTGCTTATCAACTTCAACTAATTTTTTAAATTTTTCTAAAAAATCTCTGGCACCAATAGCAGTGATATGCTTAGTGTTACCTTTCGCTATCGTAAAACCAAAGGTGTGAATTGGATATGATGGCGAAGGAACACAAATAAAATTTTGCGGATCTGAAATTGCACAAGCAAGCGAAGCTATACCCTCTTTAGCTCCAATGGTAACTAATGCTTCAGATTTGTAGTCCAACTCAACAGCAAATCTTCGTTGATAATATTTGACAATAGCTTTTTTTAAAAATTCTATACCTCCAGTTACTGAGTATCCGTAGAGACTAGGATCTAAAACCAACTTTGATAGCTGTTCCATAATTTTTTGAGGAGGAGCACTGTCAGGATTGCCCATTCCAAAATCAATAATTTCCTTACCTTGAGCAATTGCTTCTTGCTTGAGCTGATGAATGTTAGCAAAAATATAAGGAGGAAGTTTTTGCGTTAAATAAAATTTTTTTGACATTGATATTTTTAAAATAAAGTTAAAAAAACATTGTAAAAACTATAACAAAAATTTATCTTAAAGCAAGTTTTTTCATAATTTTTTTTACTAATCCAATCAAACCAAATATTTTATGGCCGAAATTTCTAAACTCCTTGATGGCTTTAAGGTTTTCAAAGCTACTACTTTTGAAAAAAATCGCGAAATTATAAAACACTTGATAATTCAAGAGCATAAACCATCAACCATGATAATTTCTTCATGTGATATCAAACTTGCTCCTGAAGAAATTTTTTCAGTTAATCCGGGTGATTTTTTTACGATATACAATATTGGAGGTTTAATTCCTAAATACAAAACCGAAGGGATTAGCGGAATAATTTCTGCATTAGAATATGGCGTTAATGTTATTGAGGTTGACACGATTATGGTTTTAAGCAATACTAAAAATATCAGTTCAAAAATGATTATGTCTGATGACTTTAGTGAAGGCAAGAACATCATTTCTCCAGCTATGAAAACTTGGCTTTCAATTGCTAATGAGGCTCGAGAAGCAGTTATCAAGCAAATGCCAAATGCTACCAAAGAAGAGCAAGAAATGGCTTTTGAAAGAGAAGCGGTGATTATTACCGTTCAAAATCTTATGACTTATCCTTATATCAAAGAAAGAGTTGAAAAAAATAAATTAAAAATTTTGGGATGGCAATTTGATATTGAAAGTGGAGATATTAAAGCCTTAAACCATGATAATGCTGTGTTTGACACAATATCGTAACTAATTATAACTAAAAATAATAGATTATATTACAAAAAAAAAAATTTTTTAGGTCTTGATTTATTATAACAAAATGATTAAATGTTGTTAGAAATTTTATTATTTTATAACTAAACATTTTAATCATTATGTCTGAAAAAAATCTTCCAAACCAAGAAAATCAAACTCTCAACAAAAAAAATAAATTCACTTCACTTAAAAAAATTTGTGGCAAATTTAAAGTAAATCTTTGTTATACAAAATATCTCAATGCTTTAATCTTTATTGCGATTGGAATTTTCATAACTCTTGGCTTTCAAACCATTAAATATCGTTATGAAATGGCTATCGTTAAAAAACATCTTAACAATTTTTATCATGATTTTGATAGCGATTATGTTAACTTCATAGATGATCAAAACGATATTGAACGCGAAGTTACCAGAATGCAAAGAAGAATGGATCGGATCTTTTCACAGCATTATAATTTTTTCGAAAATAATCATTTTAAAAATCAAAACCAAAATTTATCGGGCATCAACAACAGCTCTGTAAAACTTCATGAAGATGATAAAAACTTTTATTATGAGTTAAGTTTTAATGGGTTTAAAAAAGAAGAAATAAATGTCGAAATCAAAGACAATATTTTAACTTTTCAAGCCCAAAGCAAAATATCTGACAACAATAATGAAAAAAATAATAATTCGCAAGCAATCAATAATTCAAGCTTCAGCTATTCATTTTTGTTAAGTAATTTTAACAGTCCTTCAACTACTTCAGCTGACCCAGCTTCCAAAGCTGATATTACTAAGCTTGATGATAAAATTATTGTTAAAATTCCTAAAAAATTAAGTTAATTTTACAAGATTAATTTTTAACTCCTTGAGCTGTCTTTCAGATACATTAGCAGGTGCATTCATCATCAGATCTTGGGCTTTACCATTCATCGGGAAAGGAATTATTTCGCGAATATTTGGCTCATCAGCTAAAAGCATAATAATTCGATCAATGCCTGGAGCAAGTCCACCATGTGCTGGTGCACCATAGTTAAAAGCATTAAGCATTGCTCCAAATTGTTTTTCAACAACTTCTTTGCCATATCCTGCAATTTCAAAAGCTCGATACATAATTTCTGGCTTATGATTACGAATTGCTCCTGAACATAACTCAACACCATTGCAAACAATATCATATTGGAAGGCTTTAATAGTAAGTGGATCTTGAGTATTCAGAGCTTCCAATCCACCCTGAGGCATTGAAAAAGGATTATGCGAAAATTCTATTTTATTTGTCTCATGATTAAGTTCATACATTGGAAAATCAGTAATCCAGCAAAATTTGTAAATTGAATTATCGATTAAATTTAGATCTTGCCCAAGCTTAATTCTAACCAGACCAGCAATTTTAATAGCTTCATGCTCTTTACCACAAGAAAAGAAAACCGCATCACCAGCTTTTAAATTGGCTTGAGTTTGCAATAGTTGCAATTTTTCAGCACTTAAAAACTTAGCAATTGGTCCTTTAGCTTCGTTATTTTCATCAAAAATAATATAGGCCAGACCTTTAGCACCATTGCTCTGAGCAAATTCAATCATTTTATCAAAAAACGAGCGAGGTTGATTAGCGCAACCAAGAGCAGGAATACAGCGCACAATTGCACCCTGCTCTATAGCTTTTGCAAAAATAGAAAATTCAGAATTTTTAAAAATATTTGAACCATCTGAAATTTTTATTGGATTTCTTAAATCAGGTTTATCAATACCATATTCCAGCATTGCTTGTTGATAAGGAATTTTAACAAAATTTTTGTCATCTAGTTTTTTACAACCAAATTTATTAAAAATATTATACATCACTGGCTCAATAGTTGCAAAAACATCCTCTTGAGTTACAAATGACATTTCAATATCAAGCTGATAAAATTCAGGAGATCGATCAGAACGCAAATCTTCATCACGAAAACATGGAGCAATTTGAAAATAACGATCAAAGCCAGCAACCATCAATAACTGCTTAAACTGTTGCGGAGCTTGAGGTAAGGCATAAAATTTATGGGGATGGAGACGAGCTGGAACCAAATAATCTCTTGCTCCTTCAGGGCTTGAAGCGGTTAAAATTGGTGTTTGAATTTCAAGAAAACCTTGACTAATCATTTCCGATCTAAGAGCTGAAATTACTTGTGAACGCAAGATAATATTGCGATGAACCTTATCACGACGCAAGTCAAGAAAACGATATTTTAAACGAAGCTCTTCAGGATAATTTTCAACATCGTCATTAACCTGAAAAGGAATTTGTTGCGATAGCGATTCAATCAACAATTCATTAACTTTTAATTCAATCTCTCCTGAAGCAATTTTAGGGTTAATTGCCTCAACAGCTCTAGCAACAACTTGACCCTCAACAGTTATAACTGACTCAAGTTTAATTGAGGCAATTAAATCTAAATTTAAATTTTTGTTTTGTTGATCGATAACAATTTGAGTAATTCCATAATGATCCCTTAAATCAATAAAAATTAAACTCCCATGATCTCTTTTGCTATGAACCCAACCCGATAGTTTTACAGTTTGATTAATATTGCCCTTGTTTAACTCATGACATTTATGACTGCGATATTTATGCATATAAAAATTAATAATAATTTATTTTTTTAAAAATTGATCAGTTATCAATCAATCAAATTTTATCTTAATTAAATCAAATAAAAAATAAAAAACAATAATTTCTAGGAATGATTGGTTTTGATCTTAAAAGAAAAAATGAAGTTTTAACTATGATAATTTTTTAGCGAACCAAAAAAGGTCCAAAACTAATACCATTTCAACTAATAAATGAAC
>JBJTWJ010000173.1:0-7860 GCA_046081665.1 Alphaproteobacteria bacterium
CAGCTTCATTTTTTAAAGATTTTTATCTTAAAAAACGCGATCGTTGCTTTAGCACGACTGGCAAAAATATCTTGCTTAATTTATCATTTATTAAGTGGAAATGGTATAATACCAAATTCCATCTTTAAAAGTTTTAAAAAAATTAAAATTCTAACTTCATATTTTTGGCTAAAAATCTCTAAAAAAAAATTTCAGTCGTGCTAAAGCAAGCGACACGAGCCTCAGCTGTATGGATATACAGCTTCATTTTTTAAAGATTTTTATCTCAAAAATATTTTGTTATAATTTTTTTTAAAGATGGGAATTGGTATAACTGCCTATGCTATGGTTAAAGCCTTTCAAAGCGCTCAACATTCATCAAGATACAAAGAAGAATTGCAAGGTCTTACCAATCCTTTAAATTACATGGATACTGATATTCCTAAACCTAATCTATTTCGCGCAGGTCTTGCAAGTGATCGAAATAATTTTGCATCAATACCAACTGCGGTAGTATTAGAAACTAATTCTCGATCAAGATCACATAATTTGGTATAATTTTTTTATTAATGCTTGAAATGCCTTGTTTCAATAAAATATAAGGCTATGCCCAGTTCATCAGCTTTAGCGATAACCTCACTATCACGCATTGAGCCCTTTGGTGCAATTATAGCTCTAACCCCATATTTACTGGCAATTTCAATGTTATCAGCGAATGGGAAAAAAGCATCTGAAGCCAAATAAACTCGTTCTTTAATCATCAAATTACGATAGTTATCAGCTGATAAATTTGGTAAATTATTTTTCGTTGCCAAATATTGTGAAGCCTTGCTACAAGCAATTTCACAAGCATCAACGCGATTAGTTTGACCAATACCAAGACCAATAGTTTGAAAATTATTTGCAACAACAATAGCATTTGATTTTTGATGTTTACAAACAGTCATCGCAAATATTAATTGTTCAATTTCTTGATCATCAACTGAATTTTTTGAAACTTGTAAAAGATCATTTTTATTAAAAGTTTTAAGATCTTGCTCTTGCAATAAAAAACCTCCAGATATTGATTTTATCTGGCTTGTTAGATCTTTTTTAAAATCAGCAATTAACACTCGTAAATTTTTCTTTGTTTGTAAAATTACTAAAGCAGATTCACTGATTTTTGGAGCAATTATTACTTCATAGAATATTCCAACAATTTCTCTAGCTAACCTTTCATCAATCTCTTGATTAATTGCCAAAATTCCCCCAAAGGCACTTTTAGAATCAGCGTTAAATGCCTGAAGATAGGCATCAAAAATATTATCACTAACACATACCCCGCAGGCATTGGCATGTTTAACAATTACCACTGCAGGTTTTGTAAATTCCAAGACTAATTCATATGCACAATTAGCATCATTGAGATTATTATAACTTAACTCTTTGCCTTGCAATTGCTGGGCATTAACGATTCCATGATTTGAGTTGGCATAAAGGCTAGCTTTTTGATGAGCATTTTCACCATATCGCAATTGCTGTTTAAGAATAGCATTTATTGAATATTGGTCACTATTAAACCAATTAGAAATTGCTAGATCATACTGAGCAATGTTGTAAAATGCCCTGCTCGCCATTTTTTTTCTAAATGCAAGTGATGTTGCAAAATTATTTTGATTAAGTTCTGCTTTTAAAATTTCATAATCAAGAACATCGCTAATTACCGTTTTAAAAGCAAAATTCTTGGCACAACTTCTGACCATCGCTGGACCACCAATATCAATATTTTCGATGATTTCAGCTTGATCATTAGTTTTAGCAACAGTTTCAACAAAAGGATATAAATTAACAATTAATAAATCTATTTGTTCAATATTATTTTCAGTAGCCTGTGACAAATGTTGTTGATTATCCATAATAGTTAACAGTCCTCCATGAACTCTAGGATGCAGTGTTTTCAATCTCCCATCCATAATTTCTGGGAAATTAGTAAATTGTGAAATATCTTTAACTTTGATATTATTATTTTTTAATAATTGATAAGTTCCACCTGTAGATATAATCTCAACGCTTTGAGATTCAAGGAATTTCGCCATTTCAACTATTCCAGATTTATCTGAAACTGAAATCAAACAACGCTTAATTTTCTGCAAATTTGCCATTTTATTTTTTTATATGTTCCAATGTTTTTAAAAAAGATTGCTCAACATTAAGCTGACCATTGTCGATAATAACTGCATCTTTAGCAATTTGCAAGGGAGATTCTGCTCGATTGATATCATTGTGATCACGAGTTTTTAGCTGTTGCAAAATATCTTCATAAATTAAATTAGGAAATTGCAGATGTCGTCTTTTTGCTCTGATTTCAACATCGGCAGTAACATAAAATTTATAATCTGCATCAGGACAAATTACCGTAGTTGTATCTCTTCCATCTAGAACACAACCCATTTTTTCTTGTTTAGCTTTTTCAACAAATTGTCTTTGTAATTGAAAAATTGCTTGTCGTAATGCTTTGCTTTTGGCAATTATTGAGGCACATGCCCCAACTTCCTCGCTGAATAATTCTTCATTTTCCAAATCATTTTCATTGATGTCTTTGACGAGTTGCGTTAAATGATTTTCAAATTGCTCAACTCCAATTTTAAATTGAATAACTCTTGAAGCAATTAAGCGATAGATCGCTCCAGTGTTTAGATAAGATAAATCAAAATGTTTGGCAAGTTTTTTAGCCAATGTTCCCTTGCCCGAAGCAGACGGACCATCAATAGCAATAACAATTTTTTTCATATTTTTCTTTAATTAATTTGTATTATTTAAAAACAATATTTTATCATCTTGAAAAAGCAAATAATTTAGTTTTTTAAAAAAAAACTAAATTATACAACATCTCAAAGAGCTTTGATTTGCTTTAAAAAAAGTTGCATGTTTTAAATAACTTGAATATATTGTTTTTATTGTTATCCAATTAATTTATTTATGATTTTTGAAATATTAATAATATTCATTTTAATTTTATTAAATGCATTTTTTGCATTTTGTGAATTTGCAATTGTTTCATCAAATAAAGCTGTTTTAAAGCAGATGATTAAATCTGGCAATAAGGGAGCAAAGAATACCTTAAAGCTAATCGAAGAATCTGGCAAATTTCTTTCAACCATTCAGATAGGAATTACTCTTATAGGAATTCTTGCAGGTGCTTTTGGAGGAGCAACAATTGCTGAAAAAATAGGATTTTTTCTCAATAACAGCCTATTTATAGATCCTCATGGCGAAGCAATTGCAGTATTTTTTGTGGTTTTAATAATAACTTATTTTTCAATAGTCATTGGCGAACTTATTCCAAAACAAATTGCCCTAACCCATCCCGAAAAATATGCTGTAATTGTTTCTCCAGCAATGCTTTTGATTGCTGATAAGTGCTATCCTTTAGTGAGAATACTTGAACAATCTTCAAGATTTTTTTTACAAATTATTGGCATAAAAAAAATTTCCAACAAAAAAATTACCGAAGCTGAAGTTAAAGCAATAATTGAGGAAGGTGCAGAATCAGGAGCTATAGAGCATGAGGAAAAAGAAATGATGCGTAGAATCATTGCCCTTGGTGATCGCAATGTTAAATCAATAATGACTCATAAATCAGAAATTAATTTCTTTTATGATTGCGATACCCAAAAGGAACTTGTTGATAAAATTCATAAAAATTCTCATTCGCGTTATCCAGTTTTAAACAAAAATAATGATGAAATAATTGGTATAATTGAAGTTAAAGACATAATTGAATCAGCCTTATCAAACAACAGCTTCATTATCAAAAAATTCTTAAAAACCCCAACTATTCTCCCAGAAAATGCCAACTGTTTGCAAGCTTTAAAAATTTTTAAAAATAGCCAAACTCATCTAATTGCCATAATTGATGAATATGGCGATATGCAAGGTATCATTACTTTGTCAGATGTTATCGAAGCAATTGTTGGAGTGGTATCATCAAATTATTCACACGACAAAAAACCACATATCATTAAAAGAGACAATGATACATGGATTGTTGATGGCATTACTTCAATTGAAGAAATTCAACTTGAAATAGGAATTGATGAAATGAACAATCATAAAGAATATCAGACAATTGCAGGTTTTATCCAACGCTTTATCGAAAAAGAGCCTAAGGAAGGAGAAATTATTGATTTATTTGGCTTTACATTTGAAATAATCGATATGGATTTTTATCGAATTGATAAAGTTATAATTAAAAAGAAACCTTTAAATTTAGTTGATAATTAGTAAAAAATATGAAATTAATTGGTTTTGAACAACATAAAACATTTTTTAATAATTCTTACAAAAACAACAAACTTCATCATGCCAATTTAATTTTTGGCAAAAAAGGTATTGGCAAGGCAACATTTGTCAACGAATTATGTAAAGAATTTCTACTTTGTAAAAGTGAAATACATCCTGATTTAAAGATTATAACCTGCCTTGAAGATAAGAAAGAAATTAGCGTTGAGCAAATTCGCCAAGTTATTGAATTTGCATATCAAACATCTGCATCATCTGCAAATAAATTTATCATTATTGATTCGGCCTGCGAGTTAAACAAAAACTCCAGTAATGCTTTATTAAAACTTCTTGAAGAACCTCTTGCTAATAATTACTTTTTTTTGATAGCTCACAATTTAAATAAAGTAATTCCAACTCTTCGCTCACGATGCAATTTGGTTAAAATTGACGAATTAAACAATAATCAATTTAATCAAATTTTAGAAGACAATAAATTGGTTTACACTGATCATAATCAACAGTTTTTAGCAATGATTTGCGATAATTCAATAGCCCTTGCCTTAAACTTTGCTGATGATTTTATAAAAGTTTATCAACTACTCATCAATTCTGTTCTTGACCAAAAAATTTCTGAAGAATTGTTAAAAAAAATTAGTGAAAAAAATTTTAATTTCTATATAGTTGAAAAAACTATAAATGTTTTTTTCAGTCGTTTTGTTAAAGATAATAATCAATTATTAAAAAACTTCTTTTTCAATGAAAAAGAATGTTTCGAGTTTTTAAAACTTAAAATAGATCCTCGTCAAGCAATTAAAATTTATGAAGATATTTTTAATAAACTTTCAATTGTTTCTTCGCTTTATCTGGATAAAAAACTTTTGTTAATTAATTTTATAAATAAAATCTGCTATGAAAAAGTTTAGAGCTATTGGCTTAATGAGCGGAACCTCAATAGATGGAATTGATTTAGCTTTAATAGAAAGCGATGGGGCAAATTATATCAAAAAAATTGCTAGCGATTACCTCGCCTACCCTTTGCAATTAAGAAACAAAATTCATGATTTAATTATCAATAAACAAACTCTAAAAAATATTAAATTAATTGAAAATGAAATAACTGAACAACATATACTTCTGGTTAATTCATTTCTTTCTAAAAATCAGATATCGAGCAAAGATATTGATGTTATTGGCTTTCATGGTCATACAATATGTCATGATCCTAGTGATGGTTTTTCATGGCAAATTGGCAACCCTCAACTTTTAGCATATAAATCAAATATTGATGTTATCTTTGATTTTCGTAATCGCGATATAATTATGAAAGGGCAAGGTGCGCCATTAGTTCCCATTTATCATTTTCATTTATTAAAAAAATTTCCTGAATTAAGCGATAAAAATATTGGTGTTCTTAATATTGGTGGAATTTCTAATCTTACCATTTTTAAAACAAATAATGAAAAATCCTTGATGGGTTATGATGTTTGTTTTGGCAATGCTCCTTTTGATGATCTTATAAAAGCCAATTTCAATTGGTCATTTGATTTAGATGGTCAATTAACTTCGCAAGGCTCTATTAACTTCGACATAGCCAATAAAATATTAATTAATCCAATTTTTCATCAAAAAATTCCTCGCTCATTTGATCGACAAGATTTTATTGAAGCATTAAAACCATTAAACTCAATTTCAATCCAAGACAGACTTGCCTCATTTGCTTACATAATTACTCAATCATTAAAAATTTCCCTTGCAATTTTGTCAATTAAATTAGACTTCATATTCGTATGCGGAGGAGGTCGAAAAAATCTTGGAATCATGAATATTCTTCAACAACAACTCCAAGAAACTAGTATAAAAAATATTGATCAATTAAATATCAATGGTGATGATATTGAGGCCGAGGCATTTGCCTTTCTTGCGATAAGAAGTATTTTAAAATTACCAATCAGCTTTAAAAATACAACTGGCCTGAAAGATGCTGATAGTGCATGTGGCGCAGTACTTTATCCAAAACTTAATTTATAAAATTTTTCTTGAGCTCTTTTTTGGCAACCAGCAAATCATTTTCAAATTCTTTATTTTGAATTAATCCACCAACCACAACCAAGGCGAGTTTTTTTCCGCCTACAATATCATGAGGAAAATGCATACCAACTAAAATTCTATGATCAGCAATTTCTTGAGCTATCTCTAAAAGTTTTGAATATTTTTTAGGATAAATCATCCCTAAAACATGAGCAAAAATAAAGCTTCCCGAAGTATGTCCGCTGGGATAAGCATAACCCTTGCTTGAAGCAATTAATTTTTTAATTCTTTTATCAGATAAATAAGGTCTTTTGGTTTGCCAATAATTTTTAAAATCATCAGTAACGCTAATTGATGTGTCGGTAACACGATTGAGCAAAGCAAATAATTGGGAATGAGTTTTAGGGTTTGCCTTGATATTAGCTCTTTTCATGAGCGTTAATGCTGTAAAATTTTTTTCCTGAAATGCTAGCTCTAGTTCAGCAATATCAGGGTTAGATTGCAGGGCAATGATTTGGGAAATTTCATTTTTATATTCTTGACTTTTTCGATCAAGAGGTTTGTCAATTATTTCAAAGCTAAGGTTTTTGCTAGTAAAATAAGGTTGAGAAATTTTGGCATTAGCATTTATAGAAATTAACATTAAACAACAAACTTTAGCAAAAGTTTTTATTTTTGAATATTTGTTCATAATTTTTAATATTTATTTTAAAATTTATTTATGTTAATTTATTTATGCTTTTGGACAATTAGTGCTATTTTGCAATTTTATTTTTTTAAATCAAATTTATTATTGACAAAAAAAAAAGGTTACAACGATTAATAAAATTAATGTTGTAACCTAATTTTTAACTAGATTTAGTTAGTTCCAGCTGGACGAGCTTGTGGAGCTGGAGCTTGATTATTAGCTCCTGCTGGACGAGCTTGATTAGCTGGGGCTGGATTATTTGTTCCAGCTGGACGAGCTTGGTTAGATTCAGCAGGTTTGTTACCACCTTGAACTTGTGCCCTGTTCTCTTGACGCTGTTGATTCAAGTTTTTTTGCTCTTCTCTTAAAGCTTGCTTTTGGTCTCTTAATTGCGACTGTTGCTGTTTAAGTTCTTCGCGTTTTTTATTTAACTCTTCTTGCTTTTGTTTATTTTCTAAAGCTTTTTGATTAGTTAAATTTGGCTTAGATTCCATAGGCTTTTGAACTTGGTTGTCAGGTCGTTGAGTGTTTGGTTGACCTTGAGGCTGAGGAGCGTTACCTTGAGGAGAATTTGGTCGACCTTGATTTTGCCCTGGGTTTTGCCCTGGGTTTTGTTCTCTTTTTTCTGCTCTATTTTCACGACGCTCTTCCCTTCTTTCCTCTCTTCTTTCTTCACGACGCTCATGATAACCATCTCTTTTATCGTGATGCTCTTCTCTTCTTTCTTCATGACGCTCTTTTCTTTCATCTCTTCTTTGCATCATTTCTTCTTTTCTTTCTAAACCACGGCCTTGGGGTTGTCCTTGCGGTTGTCCTTGATTTTGACCTTGTTGACCACCTTGAGGTTGTTGACCTTGAGGTCTAGGAGGTTGTCCTTGCCCTTGTTGACCACCTTGAGGTTG
>JBJTWJ010000174.1:0-10835 GCA_046081665.1 Alphaproteobacteria bacterium
GTTAACTGTAATTTATAAGTTGTAAAGCTTTTTTTAAAAATATTATAAAATATTATTTAAATTTTTATAAACTTTTATAAACTGTAAACAAGCTTACCAGCAACAATAGTACAGATTGCTCGACCTTTAACTTTAAAACCATCAAATGGTGAATTTTTTGATTTACTCAAAAAGCTATTGCTATCTATAACCCATTCATGATCAAGGTCAATTAATACCAGGTCTGCTCTGGCATTCTTTTTTAAAACCCCTCCATCATAGTTAATAATTTTAGCAGGATTACAAGTCATCTTAGCTAGTAACTCAGGTAATTTTAATAATTTTTGATGATATAAATTTAAAGACAAAGGAAGCATCGTTTCAACCCCAACAATACCAAAACTAGCTTCTTCAATGGTTTTTTCTTTTGATAAAAGATCATGAGGAGCATGATCAGTTGCAATGGCATCAATTAGCCCAGAGCGCAAACCTGCAATCAATGCCATTTGATCTTCTTGACTGCGAAGCGGAGGATTCATTTTAGCATTTGTTCCAGATTTTAAAACTTGCGAATCAGTTAGGGTAAAATGATGCGGTGAAACTTCAACGCTAACATTTAAACCTTTATCCTTCGCTCTTTTAATGGCTTCTAAAGCTTGCTTAGTTGAACAATGAAGCAAGTGATATCTTCCACCTACCGCTTCAAGAATTGCTAGATCGCGTTCAACAATTACAGATTCAGATATGTTAGGAATTCCTCTAACCCCAAGTTCTAATGCAACCTGCCCTTCATTAATACAGCCTTTATTACTTAAATTTAAATCTTCAGCATGTTGTGCAATAACAACTCCTAAATTTTTCGAATATTCAAAAGCTCGACGCATAACATTAGCATTCATAACTGGCAAACCATCATCAGTGAAACCAACTGCTCCTGCCTCAACTAATGAATGCATATCGGTCAATTCCTCACCTTTCATTGCTTTGGTAATCGCTCCATAGGCCATAACATTACAATAAGCAACTTCACGAGCTTTTAAACGCAAATAATCAAAAGTTAAGTTTGAGTCAAGTACTGGTGCTGTATTCGGTTGACAAACTACCGCAGTAATTCCTCCTGCAACTGCAGAAGCACTTCCTGATGCTAAATCTTCTTTATGAGTTTGCCCTGGATCACGAAAATGAACTTGAATATCAATTAATCCTGGAGCAAGAACTAAACCATTACAATCAATTTCTTGATCAGCAATTACATTAATTTTTTTTCCAAAATCAGCTATTTTATCACCAATTGTTAATAGCTCACCAACTTGATCGTAATTGGTTAGTGGATCAATAATTCTGGCATTTTTATAAAGAATTTTTTTATCATTAGCTATTGGATTTTGATAAGGTAAATCAAGAATTGGCATATTTTTAAAATTGATTAGATATTTTTTTAAATCTTAACTTGTTTGTTTTAATTTGTAAATTTTTTTATAAAAAATTAAGCATTTATTATTTTATTTTATACCATTTCAACTTAATAAATGATAAATTAAACAAGATATTTTTGCCAGTCGCACCGAAGGCAACGACAGATTTTTATCCAGTCGTGCCTTTAGGCAACGACAGATTTTTGCCAGTCGCACCGAAGGCAACGACTATTTAAATTTTTAGAGATTTTTAGCCAAAAATCGTGTCGCTACCGTTAGCACGACTGAAAAAAGATAAAGCTTAATTTACAAATACCTAAATGGTTCATTTATTAGTTGAAATGGTATTACCTCATAATTTTAAAAAAAATTTCTTAAATTAAAAATTATTTTATTCCCACTCAATTGTTCCTGGAGGTTTAGAAGTGAAATCATAGACAACTCGGTTAACTCCGCGAACTTCATTGATAATTCGATTAGAAACATTAGCCAAAAATTGTGAATCAAAATGATAGATATCAGCAGTCATGCCATCAATTGAAACAACTGCTCGAAGAGCTAAAACATATTCATACGTTCTAGCATCACCCATCACTCCAACCGTCTTGGTTTCTAATAAAACACAAAATGCTTGCCAGATTTTATCGTAAAGATTGTTTTTGCGAATTTCGTCAATAAAAATAAAATCAGCTTGTTGCAGGATTTTAATTTTTTCTAAAGTTATTGCTCCAATAATTCTAATTGCCAGACCCGGACCTGGAAATGGATGACGATTAACAATTTCATTTGGTAAACCTAATTCTGCACCTAAAACCCTAACCTCGTCTTTAAAAAGCATTCTAACTGGTTCGAGCAATTTTAATTTCATATTTTCAGGCAAACCTCCAACATTATGATGTGATTTAATGGTTTGACTTGCTCCTTTATTGGGATGCGATGACTCAATAACATCAGGGTATAAAGTTCCTTGCGCTAAAAATTCAGCGTCGTTAATTTTACTTGCCTGATTATCGAAAACTTCAATAAATGTATTGCCAATAATCTTGCGTTTTTGTTCAGGATCACTAACTCCTTGTAACTTAGAATAAAATAACTCACTAGCATCAACATAAATGAAATTATTATTAAAAATTTTTTCAAAGATGGCTTTAATTTCTAGACCTTCATTTTTGCGAAGCAATCCATGATCGACAAAAATACAAAATAATTGCTTATCAATTGCTTGTTTAATAAGAGTTGCAACAACCGATGAGTCTACTCCTCCACTTAGGGCGCAAATAACTTTTTTTTCACCAACAATTTTTTTGATATTTAAAATTTCTTGGTCTTTAAAATTTTTCATTGTCCAATTTTGCTGACACTGAGCAATCTTAACTACAAAATTTTCAATAATTTTTTTACCATCAATTGTGTTTACAACTTCGGGATGAAATTGCAAACCATAAATTTTTTTTTCAAGGTTCTCAATCACTGCAAATGGTGCTTTTGGGGTATGAGCTAGAACATTAAATCCATCAGGAATTTTACTGATATGATCGCCATGACTCATCCAGACTTGATAATTTTTTACCCCTGCAAATAATGGTGAATCCTTGATAATTTTAATTTGGGCTTTGCCAAATTCTCGTTCAAAAGATTTTTCAACTTTTCCTAGCAGTAAATGACAAATTAACTGCTCACCATAGCAAATTCCAAGAATTGGGATATTGAGTTCAAAAATTTCTTTACTAATAGTTGGAGCATTTTCTTCATAAACACTGGCAGGACCTCCTGACAAAATTATTGCCTTGAGAATTGTCTTGTCATTTATTTCTTGGATTTTGTTTATTGAAGTATCAAAATTTACCACTTCACAATAAACCCCTAATTCCCGAACTCTACGGGCAATTAATTGCGTAACTTGACTTCCAAAATCGATAATTAAAACTGAATCAGTCATTTTGATGTTATTTAAAATAGTTAGGATAAATATTAAACAATAACCTTAGTTATTTCTTGTTGATAATTATCAATGCTTATTTGTTTATGAATAATTTTAGCTATTAATTCACATAAATCCAGCTTTAAATTTATTTGTTTGGCAAATTTAGCTATTAGAAAAACAGCTTTTTGCCCTTCGTAATTGACATTTGCTGAGACTTCTAGACCTTTGGCAAGTGATAATCCTAATGAATAATTTCGTGATTTTTCAGACGAACATGTTAA
Organism: Alphaproteobacteria bacterium; assembly: GCA_046081665.1. Classification (GTDB taxonomy): domain Bacteria; phylum Pseudomonadota; class Alphaproteobacteria; order Rickettsiales; family UBA1997; genus CAILUF01. Next base: position 3,600 of record JBJTWJ010000174.1, read on the forward strand.
AAAAATATCACCAAACCCAGCTGGACTTGCAAGATCTTGAGCAATGTTTAAAAATTTACATATGCTTTTAATTTCTTCAATTCCTTTGATAATCAATGCTGATTTAGCATTTATCCCTAAATCAAGACCATGGATTAATCCACAACCAATTGCCAAAATATTTTTTATAGATCCACATAATTCAAGGCATTTAATGGCTTGTGAATGAGATGTTTTGAAAAAATTATTTTCCATAAGCTCTTTAATTGTAAGATATGTTTGCATCTGTTCACAGCCAATAGTTGTAACAGTTGGTTTTTTTTGCATAACCTCAATGGCAAAATTTGGACCTGACAATATCGCAAATTGCTTATCAATAAAATTTTTTTTAAAATATTCGCTAAAAAAACCAAGAATATTATCATCACCATTTGCACTTGAATTTGGATTTTGGTAAATCCCTTTCGCACAGTTTACAAAAATTGTTTTATTGGCAAATTTAATTATCTTTAATTGATCAAAAACCTCGATAACTTTATCACTAGGAACAGCTAAAAAAACTAAATCAACATCTGGCAAATATTCATTGAGTGCAGTAATATTTGAAGAAAGCTGATATTGCGAAAAAACTTTAGGATTATGATGAGTTTCATTGATTTGTTTAACATCAGCAATTTGTCGAGTATATAAAAAAACTTGATGATTATTAAGAGCAAGATGATTTGCTAAAGCAGTTCCCCATGCACCTGAACCTATAACTAGAATTTTTTTTACCATACCTAAAAACAATTAATTAAAATTTCTCAATAATAACTACCGCGAATGCTAATTCGTCTGTATCAGTTAAACTCAAATGAATTTTGTAGTCTTTACAAGCTAAATGTTTTTTTAAAAAACGTATTTTTTGTGGCAAAATTTTAATCAGTGGTTGACCAAGTTGATTATTTTCAACACTGATTTCTTTGAAATTTATACCTCGCCCTAAACCAAGGCCAATGGCTTTGCCAAAAGCTTCCTTGGCACAAAATCTTTTAGCTAGAAAACTTAACAATTTGATTTCATTATTATTTTTTAAATATGATTTGGCAACTTTAATTTCATTTGCTGAATAAACTTTTTGTAAAAATTTATCCCCAAATTTATAATAAATTTTAGCAATTTTGCTAATTGCAACAATATCATTTCCAACTCCAATAATCATGGCTATTAAATTGCAAGTTTTAATAATTAATTTAAAAATGCTAATATAAAAAAATTAATTAATCAAAAAATTATTAAGTATTAATTAAGGTGGTATTAGCTTACCAAAATATTATCTTAATATTAATTTTAAAATCCAATGTTTTCTAGCAAAAATTTTGTTATATCAGTAGGTAATAATGGAACAATTGTAGCTTTGCATTCAAAAAAATCAATCATCAGCAAGGTTTTTATTGAAGAGTTAAATGATGAAAGTAAAAAAGAATTAGAAAAAATTTTTCGTCCTTATTCCAAAGTTCCAATCTATATTCTAATTGATACGGTTGATCAAAACTATAAAAAGAAAATCTATCCGTCAATTTCAAAAACAGATATTAGTAGAATTGCGAAACGGGATTTGGCTACTGATGGTGACAGCCAAAGTATTAAAAATTTCTGTATTCTTACCAGCAAAAAAAAGAAGGAAAAAAATCAACTGCAATCGATTAAATGGAATACTGAAACTGGGGCAAAACTTGAATGCTTATTTATATCTGCATCTGGTGCAGATTTTATTTCTAAATGGATTGATTACACCCTAGAACTACCTAATCGTGTTGTTGGAATATACATGCTTCCTGCTGAAACATTTTCATTTTTTAAACAAATTAAAAACTCTATTGATAATCGCTCTAAAATAAAAAACAAAAAAAATGATTTATACATTTTAATCATTTATAATAAGGTATGCGGAACTCGTCAAATCGTTTTTAATGATCAAGGAATTTTATTTACAAGGGTTGTTAATTATTCATTTGATCGAAATGATTTTATTGAAAAATTTGAGCAAGATATTTACAGCACTTTTGAATATTTAAAACGTCTTTATCGCGATGTAGCTCTTAATGAAATTGATATTGTTAATATCATGCCTGACAATGTCTTAGAAATCCTTAAAACTAGCTCAAATGTTGAATTAAATTATATTCATTTCAATGCAAATCAGGCCTGTCGAGAAATTGCTAATGAAAAACTAATAGCTCCTAACAGCAATAGTTGTGATTTAATAATTTCTAACATTTTTGTTAATTCCAAAAAATTTTTAAAATTCTACAATGACAAAATAAAAAAGCTTGAAGATCTTTTTATGATCACAATTTCAATCTACTATGCCAACATTACTTTAATATTTTTTATTATTGTAACTCTTTTCGGTAACTTATATGTTCATCAATCTTCTGAAAAAATAATTGAACAAAAAGAAAATGAAAGATCATCTGCTTCAGACGAATTAAGCAGAATCAGAAAAAACTTTCAGATGGAAACTCAAGAAAATATTGATACCGTTTCAGACTCACCAGAACGCATTGATGATCTTGGAAAAATGCAAGAAATTTTTGCCAATATCACTAATCGCCATGCCGATTTTTATATACAATTAAAATTCGTTAAAAATTATAATTTAATAGTTACGCGTTTTCATGTTATTGGTGGAACAATTAACAATAAAATGCCATCGCAAATTCCTAGCTATCAGATATCTTTTTCAGGAAATTTAACTAATAAAACGGGAGATATTGATGAATTATTCGGATTATTTGATGAGCTAAACTCTGCAGTAAGAAAAGAATTTGATGGTCAAGAAATTAAAGCTAAAGAGATGTCAAAAGACATGGATTTTACCCAGAAATATTATGAATATCCCGTCAATTTTGAAATTGCGAGAAACATGCCATGAAAGTCGAGCAATTAAAAAAAAATATCATAATTAATCTCTCAATTTTAACAGTTTTAATTATAATTTTTTCAGGCTGTTTATTTTTTGTTTTTTATCAAAAAAGCAATGCCGATAAAGAGAGTATTAAAATTAACACTGAAACCGAATCAATTAAATCCAAAACAGATTCAATTGCAGGAAAAGCTTCGAAAGCCAAGAAATATAAAGACCTTTACTCGCAAATTCCTCCTGAAAAACGAACAAATTTTACTGGCATTAAAATGGATGAAATCAACTCTAAGCTTAAAACTATTGGCGATAAATATTATATAACCAGTCGTGAAATTAAAATTAACGTTCCTGAAAATTTCAAGGACGAACCATTTAAACTTAAAACCATGAGCATATTGTATACTACAGTTGTTTTGAATTTTCGTTCATTCACCGAAGATAAAGCTTTTTTATTTATTGATGAATTTCTTAAATCTTTAAACGGCTATACTGTTTTAACAAATATTGATATTCGTAAAGAAAAAGAATATAGTAGTGAAAATTTAATCAGCATTAGTGCTGGAAAAGGATCCGGAAATGTTTCTACCAAGGCAGAATTTTATTGGTACTCATTTAAAGAAGATGACAAAGCCAGAGCAGGAGGAAGTAAAATTAAGTCTTCACAAATTAAAACTGAAAATGTGATTAAAGCACAATGATCAAAAAATTATTTTACCAATCCAAACTAATTTTATTAAACTCAATAATAAAAAAATTATGTTTTTTATTAGCGATATCTAACATAATTAACACTCATTGTTATGCCCAGTCTCCAATAGCACCAACATCATCTGCTATAGCTAACCCAAATCCCAATCCCAGCCCAACTGCTATGCCAAGTCCATCAGCTATAGCTAACCCAAATCCAAATCCCAATCCCAGCCCAACTGCTATGCCAAGTCCATCAGCTATAGCTAAACCAAATCCCAATCCCAATCCCAATCCCAGCCCAACTGCTATGCCAAGTCCATCCGGTATCCCTACTCCAGCAGGAATGCCTGGACAACCAGCCATGGCTGGAGCAAATCCAAATATAATGACTTCTTCACTTAATCAAATTTCTGGATCAAATATTTCTAACTCCATTTCACAACTATTAGGTGGAGGTAATTCATTTAAAAAAGTTGAGATCTTAATGTTTAGTAATCAGGAGTTATCGAATATAAATCGGGCATTAGATTCGTTAAAAAATAATCAAATTTTCGTTCCTGAAGAATTAAATGCTGATAAAAAATTATCAGAAGCTGAAATCGTTGAACAGCAAGTCAAAGAAGAGGAAGAGCGAAAAAAACGAGAAGAAATTGAGCAAAATGAAAAATCATACATATATCTTGGTTCAATTATCTATTTTACAAATAATGATTGGGTAATTTGGTTAAATGATCAAAAAATAACTAGTCAAAATAACAAAGAAGAAAAGGAAATTTATATTAAATCAATATCGACTAACAATGTTTCAGTTAGATGGCGAATGAGTATCAGTAAATGGAAAATTTTATCTGGTAAAAAAGATGAAACTCTTGCTCCAAAAATTTCTCAAGAAAGTAATATCGTTGAAAGCGAATTTAATTTAAGACCAAATCAAACTTATATTCTTGGCTCAAACAATGTTGTTGAAGGTAAGGCTGTTATAGCTTTAATCAAGAAAAAAGAATCTTCAAAAGACGAATTACAAAATAAAACCAGCAACCCTTCCGCTTCTTCGTCTTCTCAATCAAATAGTCCAAGTAGCAAAGCAAGCAATATCCTTTCAACAATTCAGACTATTCAAAAAATGAATAAACAAATGGATGAATTAAATGAAAAACAATAAAATTAATGTTGATGATGATAATGACAAATTGCTACTGCCAGAGCGTCTGCTTCATCTTCATTTTTAAAATTTGCCAAAGGTAATAGAATTTTGACCATGGCTTGAATCTGGTGTTTTTCAGCTCTACCAACTCCCGTCACCGTTTTTTTGACTTTAGTTGTTGAATATTCATACACTGCTAAATTAGCTAATGACAAGCTTAACATCAATGCTCCACGAGCATGTCCAAGCTTTAACGATGATAATGGATTATTGTTAACAAAAGTTTCTTCGATAGCTGAAACATCTGGCTTATAAAAATTAATAATTTTTGTTAATTCTTCATGAAAATAACTTAGTCTTACAGATAATTGTTCATTTGCAGATGAATAAATAGTTGATGATGATACGTAACTAATATTGTTATTTTTAATCTCAATAATACCAATCCCAGTCTTGGTTAAACCCGGATCAATGCCAATAATTTTCATGAATAAAACTTTTGTTGAAGATTGGCCATTCTAACCAACAAATCACTAACTTTGTATCTTGACCCAAATTGATTTTCTAATTTTTGTAATTTTTCAACAATAGAACTTATGCCAATTTTATCAGCATATCTCAATATCCCTCCGCGAAAAGCTGGAAATCCTGCTCCCATGATCATAGCCATGTCTAAATAATTTGCGTTTTTAACAACCTCTTCTTCTAAACACTTTGCTGATTCGTTAATCATCACCAACATACATCTTTCAACGATTTCCTCATTTGAAAAATTAACTAAATTATTTTTACTTTGAGCTAAATTAATTATCCCATCAATTTCTGGATTATATTTAGGTTTTTCCTTAGATTTTTCTGATTGATGTAGATAAAAACCTTTGTTAGTTTTTTTACCCAGCAATTCTTTTTGATTATCAAAAGCCATCATTAGTTCAGAAATTTTCATACGCTCACCATAAGCCTCTTGCAAGGAATGCATAACTTTAATTCCAACGTCAATTCCTACAACATCCGCTAGAATAAAAGGACCCATCGGCATCCCAAATTTTTCAAGAGCTTGATCAATATTAACAATATCAGCTCCATATTCAACGAGATATGTAGCTTCAAGAATGTAAGGCAAAAGAATACGATTGACCAAAAACCCTGCAACATCTTTAACAACAATAGCTGTTTTGCCAATGCTTCTCGTTATGTTAACCAACTTGGCAATTGTAATTTCATTGGTTGAAGGATGACGAATAATCTCAACCAAGGGCATGCGATTGACAGGATTAAAAAAATGCATACCTGCAAATCGTTTTGGATCCGTTAAAGATTCTGCCATTTTAGTGATTGATAATGACGAGGTGTTAGAAACAATCAAGCAATCAGATTTAACAAATTGTTCAACCTCATGAAGAGTACGTTTTTTAATTGCCATATTTTCAACGACAGCTTCAATAACCAAGTCAGCATTGTTAAAACCGGTATAGTCAAGACCAGTCGAAATATTAGCCATTCTCATATTGACTTCATTGGTCTTAAGTTTTTTAATTTTTTTTAATGAATTAAATATTTTTAAAATTTGGTTATAACCAATAGCAATGGCATTTTGCGAGATGTCTTTGATACGAATTTTAATATCATTATTGGCAAATAACCAAGCAATACCTCCTCCCATTACCCCTGCCCCAAGCAATCCACAATCTTCAATTTTATATTCTTTGCTAACTAAATCATTATTGTAGTCTTTTTTTAATGATTCGTTTGTAAAAAAAATTGTTATCAAATTTTTACAAATTTCACCAACAGCTAATTCGCTAAAAGCCTCTCTTTCAACGCGAAATCCGCGATTACCGTATGTTGAGCGATAGGTTCTTTTAATAACCTCTAAAGCATAAAAAGGAGCAAGATAATGACCCTTGGTTTTTTCCCATAATTGTTTTTTAGTAAAACTAAATATTAGGTATTTTTTTAGAAATAAAGTTTCTTGAATAAATCTTTTTTTCTTGGCTTGATGACGAGTATTTAAATAAATATTTTTTAAAGGATTTTTTAAAATTTCTTCACTAAATTCTTGAAGTTTAGCTTCAAGAAATTCTTGATGGATCGCAATATCAACCAGACCAATTTTATAAGCTTTGGAACTATCGATGGCTTTACCGGATAAAATTATTTTTAACGATTCTTCTAAACCAACTAATTCTGGAAGTCTTTGCGTTCCTCCAAATCCAGGGATTATTCCTAAATTAACTTCTGGTAAACCTAGAATTGTTTTTTTAGAAATTACCCCAACCCGATAATTACAGGCTAGGGCTAGCTCTAAACCACCTCCCAAACATGAACCATTTATTACGGCAATAGTTGCAAAGGGAAGTTTAGCGATTTTAGTTAAAATTTCTTGACCTTGCAAAACCTTTTCTAAAGCTTCTTTTTCATTACTTAAATCTTTGATTTCATTAATATCCGCTCCTGCAATAAAATTGTCTTTTTTGGCTGAGACAATCTGCAAAATCTTGATGTTTTTGTTATT
>JBJTWJ010000175.1:0-3059 GCA_046081665.1 Alphaproteobacteria bacterium
AAAATTTTTTTGATTTTTTTAAAATTGAAATTGACTATCAAAAAAATGATAATAAAATTCAATGATTAACAATTTAAATTTTTTTAAGTTTCGCACAATTATGAGCCTTAATCAAAGCCATACTAACATCAGATTAAATAGTCAATTGGATTTCAAATCATCTTTTCTTTATGCAAGTAAGTTAGGCAATTTTCACAATAATATCTGGCAATTTGAGATGGTTGAAAATTATTCTTCAAATAAGCTTGCAATCGCTCTAGCTGTGGTTTTGCATCTTGCTTTATTTTTTAGTTTTTTCTTGCCCTCAAAAACCCAGCTAATTAAACAAACCATTGCTATTTCATTGGTTGCTAAATCGAGCATTGCTCAAAATTCCAAAACCCCAACTATTTTTAAAAACTCATTAAATGAAAGTGCAAAGGCTGAAAGTAAAGTGTTGCGAAGTGTTCAAAAATCAAGTACGGGCGATGTTTCACAAGATTCTCTTAATCAAAATTCTTTTTCAACAAAAGCCATTTATGATGCCAAAGAATTAAATAATCCAAGTCCAGTTTACCCAGAATTAGCTAGATCTAGAGGTATTGAAGGCAAGGTCGTTTTAAAAGTGATGGTTAATGAAAATGGCTTAGTTGATGATGTTGCTGTTTTTAATTCAAGCGGATCATCAATGCTTGATTTATCAGCTCTTGAGACTGTTAAAAATTGGCATTTTATTCCTGCAAAATCCAACAATAAATCTATTAGATCGCAAATTATGGTGCCAATAGTTTTTAAGATTATCTAATTTTTTTTATGAATTTTTTTAATGTATTCTTATCGGGCGATTGGGTTTTAAACTCAGTATTTTTAATACTTTTAGCGATGTCAGTTTTAAGTTGGTATGTAATTTTTTACAAAGGGTTAAAGCTTAAACGCCAGTATGGTTACTACAATAATTTTGCCAAAAAATTTTTAATCGATAAACAATGGGCAAAGAATATGTATGCTAATAATTTCATGGAAATTGCTGACACCAAAGCCATATCTTCTGTTGATTTTTTACTTATTGAGGCGAAAAATTTGCAAAAAATTTTAGCCAATTTTCAAGCCAGCGAGGTTCGTAAGGAAATCCTCACCATGCATCTAATTCAAGCCTTGGATCAGATTAGATTTTGGCTTGATCGAGGTCTAACAATATTAGCTTCCATTGGTTCATGCGCTCCTTTTGTTGGTTTGTTTGGAACGGTATGGGGAATTTATCATGCCTTGGGAAGCATTGCAAATCAAGGTTCAGCCTCGCTAAATGTAATTTCGGCACCAATTTCCGAAGCTCTCGTTGCAACGGCTTTTGGATTGTTTTGTGCAATTCCAGCGGTTTTAGCTTACAATAGCTTTGTAAGGTTAAATCGTTTATTGGTTCAAAATCTTCGTCATCTTGCCGAACAGCTCACAGTTTATGGTTCAATTAATAATGAATAAATCATGAACAATAATTTTCAAAGAGAAGAATTGCAAGCTCCTCTAGCTGAAATCAATATGACTCCTCTTGTCGATATTATGTTGGTTTTGTTGGTTATTTTGTTAATTAGTGCGCCAATTATTCATTCGGCAATAAATGTTAATCTTCCTAAAGAGTCTGCACAAAGTATTGATAACAATAAAACTGTTAAAATTACCGTAAACGCCCAAGGTGATTTTTTTCTTGAAGAAACTAAAATGTCAGCACAAGAAATTAAAAAGCATCTTCTTGCGATAGCTAAAGATAATCCAGATCTCAAAATTCAGCTTTATATCGATCAACAAAGTCGTTATAATTCGGTTAGTCAGCTTTTGGCTATCCTTCAAAATCAAGGACTAAACAATATTGCTTTCATTACTGAAAATTAAAAAAAATCCTTGAAATATTAAAATATTTGTTAATTATTTTGAGGTTAGTTTTTAAAAAAATTAGCGACAATAAAATTAACTATTATGCTTTTACAAATTCCGCAAATCTTTAATCCGTCTTTGCTTAATGAGTTAAAAGTTGCAATGGCTAAGGTTGATTTTAAGCCTGTTTTAAATGACAATTCGCAAATTCAGCATTACCAATTACCTCTCAACAGCATTGAGTCAAAATATTTTGGTCAGCAAGTTCTTCAGGCTTTGCAAGCTAACGCTCTGTTCATTTCTTCGGCAATACCAAATCGAATTTTTCCACCAATTTTTAAAAAATTTCAAGAAGGTCAAGGTCATGCCACCAAGATTGAAAGTGCTTTAAAGCATGATTTGGAAAATGGCGTTAGAATTCGTCAAGATTTAAGTGCAACAATTTTTCTAAGTGATTTAAATGAATATCAAGACGGTGAGTTAGTTATTGAAGATAACTACGGAACTCATAAAATAAAACTCCCTGCAGGGGATATGATCATGTATCCTTCAAGTAGTTTGCACTTTTTAAAACCAATTACTCAAGGCTCAAGAATCACAATTAATATCGCCATTGAGAGCATGATTCGTCAAGATAATCAGCGAACAATTTTATTTGATATGGATACCACTATTCGCTCACTAGTTAGAGAAAATCCAGAGCATGAAGCAGTTCCCCAGCTCAGCGGGATATATCACAATTTGCTAAGAATGTGGATTGATTAAAATCAATAATACCATTTCAACTAATAAATGAACCATTTAGGTATTTATAAATTAAGCTTTATTTTTTTTAGTCGTGCTTAAGCAACGACATGCTTTTTGGCTAAAAATCCTCAAAACTTAGACAGTCGTGCTAACGCAACGCTCACAGACCTCAGCTGTATGGATATAAAGCTTCATTTTTTAACGATTTTTATCTCAAAAATCTTGCTCAAAGCCTAAAGGCACGACTTTTAAAAATATCTTGCTTAATTGATCATTTATTAAGTTGAAATGGTATTATACCAAATCCCATCTTTAAAAGAACAAAAAAAAATTAAAATTCTAACTTCATATTTTTGGCTAAAAATCTTCAAAAAGCCTCAGCTGTATGGATATACAGCTTCATTTTTTAAAAATTTTTATCTCAAAAATATTTTGTTATAATTTTATTTAAAGATGGGATTTGG
>JBJTWJ010000176.1:0-2657 GCA_046081665.1 Alphaproteobacteria bacterium
TAAAATTTTTTAAAAAAAATATTGTTTTTGGACTGTTAATTTTAATCGCAATAATTTTAGCATAATGAAAATTGGAATTTTAGGTGGAAGCTTTAACCCAGCACATGACGGGCATCTGCATATTAGTTTACTGGCTATAAAAAAACTTAACCTTGATCAACTGTGGTGGATTCCAACCAAATATAATCCTTTCAAAAATCAAATCAGCTATTTAAGTTATCAACAACGCCTTGAGGATTGTCAAAATTTTGTAAAAAAACATCCCAAAATTATTGTCAAAAATTTTGCAGAAATATATACCATTAATCTCATTTCACGCTTACAAAAAAGCCATAAAAATCATGAGTTTTTGTGGATTATGGGTGCTGATAATTTTGAAAATTTTCATCGCTGGAAAAATTTTACTAAATTGATAAAACTTCTGCCAATTGCTATTTTTTCTCGCGATGACTATCTCGCTAAAATCAGAAAAACCAAGGCTTGGCATATCTATCAAACTAAAAAAAATTCATTACCAAAACTAATTAATCATTTTAATAATTTTAACCACTTTGTAAATTTTCCTCAAAAAAATAATTTTTCAAACAATTTGAGAACCCCTCAAAACCCTAAATCCTTACCACAATTTCTCACTTTTAACAGCAAAAATTTAGCCATTTCCTCACGCCAAATTCGTCAAAATTTAAATAAAAAAATATGAATAATTTTATTGTTGATAGTCATTGCCATCTTGATTTAATTGAAGAAAAAGGACTTAAGTTAGATGAAATTTTGAAAAATTGCCAACTCAATAAGGTTGAAATTTTGCAAACCATTTGCACGAGAATTACAGAAATCCAACGCTTGCTTAGCTACACCCAAATTAATGATAAAATTTTTTGCTCACTTGGTATTCACCCTTGTAATGTCTTTGAACAGCCAAGAATCACCGCTAAAGACCTCATCGAATTATGTAATTTGCACCACAAAATCATTAGCCTTGGCGAAACTGGGCTTGACTATTATCACGATCTAACTCACAAAATTTTACAGCAAGAAATTTTTTTAGAACATATTTTTGCCTCGCAACAACTGCAACTGCCCTTGATAATTCATAGTCGTGATGCCGATGACGATATGATCAAAATTTTAATTACCCAACAAAAGCAACAACACTTCCCTGCATTACTGCACTGCTTTTCAAGCACTTATCAGCTCGCTAAAACCGCTCTTGATCTGGGGATGTATATTTCAATTTCAGGAATCATAACTTTCAAAAATGCTACAGCTTTACATGAAATTGTCAAAAAAATTCCTCTTGAATTTTTACTCGTTGAAACTGATTCTCCATATCTTGCACCCATACCTTTTCGCGGTAAAACTAATCAACCAGCATACACTTGCCATGTTGTTGAGGCAATTGCTCAACTTAAAAATGTTAGTGTTGCAGAGGTAATTGATCACACCACTTCAAATTTTTTAAAAATCTTTCAACGAGTAAAAATAACATCGCCATAAATTCCCATGATGTTTCTTATAAATGCTTTATCATGCTTTGTTTGACTAAGGTTTTTTGCTAACTTATACCATTTCCCATATTAATTTGCAAACCTCACCACATTTTCAAGCTCTAGCTCTTTTTTCAGAGATTAATTCAGTCAGAGCGTTTCTCGAGGTTGAAGGTAATGTATAGCTTTGCAAAACCCTAAAACCTTTACGCTTTAACCTGAATAATTATTGCAATTGAGCAGAACCGAATCTTGATTGCGAACCTAAATTTTCGCTATTATGATCTCTAGGGCTAGGTCTTGGAGCTAGATCAATAACTGGCTCCAATTGTTGAGGTTTTATTTCTAAAAGTCTTGCTTCCAAAGCAGTGGGGCGAGCTTCTCCTGCTGTTGAATGGCCAAAGTTATTTCTGCAAACAACATCACTTTCTAAAACGACATGATTACCTCTTTGCTTAATTAGATTATCCATTTTTCTTTGCGTTGATTTTGCCCAACGATCCACAGCAAACAAAGTAGTAACCGAAACACCAAGCAAAGGCCCACCAATAGCAAATTGTTCACTAGCTATAAAATAAAAACCAACAAAAAAACCTAAAAATGGAATAGCAACAAGATATCTAACTGGGGCAGGAAGATGTTTATATTTTTCATATTCTTTTTGAATAGTTTCGCTTAGGCTATTTTTTTTATCCGCAAGTGTACTTATAAAATCAGGATCAACACTAATTCTTTCAACCCCATCATCAACCCCATCTATTTGAGATGATGGTGGTGGTTGCGCTAATGTTTGTGGTTGAGTTGTCATTAATGTGATTTCTTGTAAATCATCGCTTAATTGCCTAGATGATGATGTTTGAATATTATTTATCATATAAATTATATTTTGTTAAAAAAAATTTTTTTTATTACTTAACAATAATAAATTTAAACATCAATATCTTTTATTATTAATTATTTAATAAAATAACTTATATTTTATTTGCGCATAAAATTATTTATTGTTAGCATTTTTTTTAGCTTGATGTTTGACTCAGCTCTAATACCATTTCGATATCTTTAAAAGTGCAAAAAAATAAAATTCTAACAAAATATTTTGTTAGAATTTTTTTAAAGATTGAATTGATATATGGTCCGCGGGGGTCCGCGGGTCCGCGAGCTTTTTTTATT
>JBJTWJ010000177.1:0-9382 GCA_046081665.1 Alphaproteobacteria bacterium
CTATTTTTCTCTAAAAAATCTTCACTAACTGTGAAGATAAAACTATTTCTATCGCCAGTGTTATGAAGGGTTATCTTCCCATATTTATCTTGATTAGATGAACATGAAATCACAAATAAACACCCAAAAATTGTAACAAAAAATTTTAAATAAATACTTTTAAAATTATTCATATTTGTTTTATTAAAAATTAAAGATAATTAGAATTTAAACATTTTAACTTTAAATTTGTAATTATTAATACCCTTTTCTAAGGCCAAGGATAGCAATAAGCCAATTATTCTAAATATTAGGCAAACTTATATTTATACATTAAAATTATAAATTATAATTTTTTTAAAATAATAAGATGCAGTTTAATTTGCAATCGATTAAATTATCGCTTATTTTTAGTAATACTTTAAGTTAAATACCAACCAATACCATTTTCAAAATTTCAATCCTAGAATATTTTTTTAAAATAACCCTTTCAATTGCCTCAAAACCCTTTTTTGGTTTGATAAGAATCTTTATAAATAATAAATTTACATTTAATAAATTTTTATATTAATTTATAGTTTTTATATTAATTTATAGGTTGTAAAATAAATTTAAGAGTTTACACTTAATTTATTAGTTAATTTATTTTAACTTAAAGCATCAAAAATTACCTACAAATGACTACTCCATCACAACATAATGAGTATAAAAAAAAATTATCTGATGCAATCCTAAAAGGAAATCTTGAAGAATTTAAAAAATTAGTTACTCCAGATATAGACTTCTGGAATGAAAATGGACCTGAAGTAATAGTTGCAATTATGTTCATAGTCAAAGCTGATGAACCACTTGCAAAAGCTATGATCAATGACATTCTAAAAAAAAATCCAGAAATAAAACCTCAGGAAAATGCTCAAAATCCCCTCAATGTGGCAATTAGTGAAGGGCAATATGAGATAGCAGAAATATTAGTTGAAAATTTTGCACAAAAAATAAAAGACCATGATAAAAAAACTCCTTTAGATTATCTAGATAAGGATGATGTTGATGATAATTTAAGGCAATTAAGGCAATTAATTAAAGATAAATTAGAATCTTCTCAGACTGCCAAATCAAGTCCTAGCTCATCAGCTAAATCAAATTTTAGTTCATCATCCCGACCCTCTTTATTGAGAGCAAGAGTAAAAAATATATCTAAAAATTTTCAACCTACTCTTGAAACTATAGAAGAAAATAGTGATACAGCAAATTTTGAAATCACAATTAAACCAAATACTGATAATTTAGAAAATTCAGAATTTGGTTCGACAGTTCAAAACTTGGCTTGCAAAAAATTAGTAAGTTCTCCTTTGGAACAACCAAGTTCAGGGCAAGTTGTTGAAACATCATTACCTAATCCAGCTTTTAGTCATCGTTACACTGGAGCTAAAACAACAACTAAATTAAATGAAGGCAATCAGAAAGAAAGATAAGGCAACTAGAAGTAATACCAAATCCCATCTTTAAAAAAAATTATAACAAAATATTTTTGCCAGTCGTGCATTTAGGCTTTGATCAAGATTTTTAAGACAAAAATTTTTAAAAAATGAAACTGTATATCTATACAGCAGAGGTCGATGTCGTTGCTGTAAAGCACGACTGTTTAAAATTTTTAGAGATTTTTAGCCAAAAATATGAAGTTAGAATTTTAATTTTTTTTAAAACTTTTAAAGATTGATTTGGTATAAATACCATTTAAACGGTATTACATGCCTTTTAACTTCGTTTGAAGGGCTATGAATATCGATAATCCTACTTAAAAAACTCTCCCATTTTTTTAAAAAAACTTTCAGATTTGGGATTGTTGGTTTTGTCTTGCAATAATTTATCAAGCTTTTCAAGAAGTTCTCGCTCTTGACCGGAAAGCTTAACAGGTGTTTCAATATTTATTTTAACATACATATCACCTCTTCTGCCACCTGCATTCATAACACTCATTCCTTTTGATTTCAAACGAAATTGATCATGATTTTGTGAACCTGCAGGAATTTGCAATTTAGCTTTCGAGCCATCAATAGTTGGGATCTCAATTGCCCCGCCAAGAGCTGCAGTAGTAAAACGCATTGGCATTTCAAAATAAATGTCGTCATTCTTTCTGGTAAAAAATTCATGTTTACGAATTGCCACGTAAACATATAAATCGCCAGCCGCTCCTCCCCTCATTCCAGCTTCGCCTTCACCACTTAAACGAATTCTATTGCCCTCCTCAACTCCAGCTGGTATTTTTACTGACAAGGTTCGATCCTTATTAACCCTACCTTCACCATTACATTTTTTACAAGGATTTTTAATTATCTGACCCGTTCCATGACAAGTTGTGCAAGTTCTTTCAACAATAAAAAATCCCTGCTGAGCTCTTATTCGACCTGATCCCTTACAGGTTGGACAATCGACAGGTTTTTCGTTATTTTCGCTACCTGTTCCATGACATGAATCACAAGTACTAGCAATTTTAAATGAAATTTTTTCAGTAGTTCCTTTAAAAGCTTCCTCCAAGGAAATTTCAAGATTATAACGAATATCGGAACCTTGTTGTTCTGCGCTTCGCTTTTTGCCTTGACGCTTTCCCCCCATCTCCCCAAAAATATCAGTGAAGTTACTAAAAATATCGTTAAAATCAAAACCATCAAAGCCTTGATTAAAACCACCCCCTCCAGAATAACCACCCTGCCCTTGAGCTTGATGACCATAACGATCATAAGCACTGCGCTTATCATCATCTTTCAAGACTTCGTAGGCTTCGGTTGCTTCCTTGAACTTATCTTCGGCTTCTTTGTTTCCAGGGTTACGATCAGGGTGATATTGCATTGCTAGTTTGCGATAGGCCTTTTTAATTTCATCAGCTGAAGCACTTTTTCCAACGCCTAGAATCTCATAGTAATCTCTTTTGCTCATTATTTTGGATTTAAAATTAGTTTAATTTAGAAATAAATCGATGATTTTTGCTAGAATTAAATTAAGAATTATTGTTTAGTTTTGCAAGAGTTGAATTTATAAATTTACAAAAATTTATAAATTCTCTAGCCAATTTAAAAATTTTTCAAAGGCTAATGCTCGGTGAGAAATTTGATGTTTGAAATCAGGTTGAAGCTGGGCAAATGTTTGAGTCATGCCCTCTTTAATGAAAATTGGATCATAACCAAAACCATGATCACCAATTGGCTTAAAGCTAATTTTTCCATCAACTCTTCCCGTAAAATTTTTGGTAAAATCGGTATCTGGATCGTAAAAACATAAATCACAAATAAAATAAGCTTGAGCGATTTTATTGTCATCAAATCCAAGCTTGGTTAAGTCATTAAAAATTTTGTCAAAAGCATATGAAAAATTTTTTTGACCAGTTTGCGGATCAATCGCATACCTTGCCGAATGAACCCCAGGTTGATTTTGAAGAGCTAGAATACATAACCCAGAATCATCTGCCAATGCTGGGAGTTTGGTTTTTTGGGCATAATATTTAGCCTTGAGTAGGGAATTTTGTGCAAAAGTTTGACCAGTCTCATCAGGTTCAGCAATCTTGAATGGCAAAGGCGAAACAGCTTTGATATTAATCTGCTGAAGTAATGCAGTTATTTCTTTAATTTTTCCTAAATTATTACTGGCTACTAAGATTTCTTGATATTTTTTTAACACAAAATAAAAGTTAATTAAAGTTTTAAGAATTAACTATAATTTTTAAAAAAATATAATTTACGTATTTTTATAAAGATTTTTACAAAAAATTTTATAACTTAAGTAAAGCTAATATCGAAAAACTTAGCCAAGAATTTATTAGCTTGTTCAAATAATTATGGCCTAAGCTTGGGCTTCTTTAGCCTTGGCTTCTTGCTCTTTAGCTAATCTTTCCTTAGCTTTTTTCTTTAAACTTGAACCTTTGGCTTTTGGCTTGAAATTTGGTTTATATTTGTCAGCACCTTTAACTCCAAGATTAATTAAAAACTTGGCAACTCTTTCGCTTGGCTGTGCCCCAACATTGAGCCAATGCTCAATTCGCTCTTTGTTAATAACAACTCTTTTTTCATCATTATCACCAAGCAAAGGGTTGTAAGTACCAAGTTTTTCAATAAACTTAGAATCACGCGGAGATGTGCTGTTTGTAACCAAAATACGATAGAAAGGAATACCTTTTCTACCACCTAAAGAAAGACGAATTTTTAACATTTTAATAATTTATTTTTATAATTTTTGACAGTAAGGATTTGCCAATTTTAACATCTTAAGAAATAATTACAAGCAAAAAAATTAAAACTTTTTTTAAGGGTTTTTTAGTCAGCCTTGGATTGCAATAATTCTTCGATCTTACTAATTAATTTTTGATCCTCAGGAGCTGTGGTTGAAGCAAAATAGTCAACTAAATTACCATTTCGATTAATCAAATATTTATGAAAATTCCACTTCGGTGCAGTTCCAAAACCCAAGGTTTTCTTAGCTTGCAAATAAAAAGGATGGGCATTGTCTCCACTCACTACTTCTTTTCTTGCAACTGGAAAACTTAGGCCGTAATTATATTTACAAAATTTTTGAATTTCTTCGTCTTTTTCGAATTCTTGTCCTCCAAAATCAGCACTGGGAACAGCAATTATAACCAATCCCTGCTCTTGATATTTTTTATATAATTTTTCTAAACCTGCATATTGCTTAGTGAATCCGCATTTCGATGCGGTATTAATAACCAACAACACCTTACCCTTGAACTCACTTAATGACAAATCCTTGCCATCAAATTGCTTAAATTTAAATTGATAAAAATTAACATTTTGGGCTTGCGAATCTTTAGCCTGAAATATCGAAAATATTGACATAAGGAGTGAAATAATAATTGTTGATTTGAAAAAATTCATAAGCGGATCTTAAACTTTTAATTTATTCTAGAATTTACTCCAGTTTATTATTGCTATTAAAATTTATTATTCTTGCAAAAAATTATTTTAAAAGATAAATTTGAAAAAAATTAATTAAATTTTCAATTTAAAAAATTTAGATTAACATATAAAAATGTATAAACTTTCAGCAAAAAAACTCCACAAACCATTCAGTAACAAAATTGACGAAGGTAATTTCTTTTATTATGTTAAAAAAGTTTTACAAGCTGATAAACCTTTTTTTATTACCGCAATAATTTATGGAATAATCATCAGTATCTTGAGTTTAGCAACACCAATTTGCGTTCAACTTCTTATCAACTCAGTTGCTTTTACCGCACTATTTCAGCCAATCTTAGTCTTAGGTTTTGTATTGTTAATTCTTGTTGGCTTATATGGTTTTGCAAATATTTTACAATTTCATGTTAGCGAAATTTTTCAAAGAAGATTTTTTGCAAGAATGGGTTATGAGGTTGGAATGTCTTTACTGAACGCCAATCATCGTGATTTTGAAGAGGTTAATCAAACAGAATTAGTTAATCGTTTTTTTGAAACAATGGCAATTCAAAAAACAATCCCAAAACTTTTAAATAAAACTTTTACAACCTTCTTTCAATCGCTCATCAGTTTATTGCTGATCGCTTGTTATCATCCGTTTTTTTTAATTTTTACAGTTGGCATTCCTCTTGCAGTATACGCGATCTGGAAAACATTTGCCTCAAAAGCAATTGAGCATCAAGTTGCTGAAGGTCGTAGAAAATATGATTTGATTGGCTGGTTTGAAGATATTGCCAGAAATCATTTATTATTCAAATCAAGCACGGGAAGAGAATATGCTAAACATAAAATTGATTTCATTACCGGTCTTTATCTTGATGAAAGAAAACTGCATTTTCGTCATCTCTTTCGCCAAGTGATTTTACTTTTTGTTCTTTACGCATTAGCAACTACTTTGCTTTTAGTACTTGGTGGTTGGTTATTTTTAAAAGGTCAATTAAGCTTGGGACAGTTAGTTGCATCAGAATTAATAATTTCAGCAATCCTTTACAACATCGCTACTCTTGGTCGAGACTTTGAGAATTTCTATGACCTTATTGCTTCAAGCGAAAAACTTTCTCAATTTCAAAATATTCCTCATGATCACAAAAAACAAATACAGTTTGATGAAATTATTAATGAAGTTCGTTTTGAGCGAATTCTTTATCGCCAAGGAATTTCTGATTTTCAATTTGATCTTAATTTCATCAAAGGCAAAAATTATTTGCTTTTCACCAATGGTTATTCAACCAAAAAAATTATCATTGAAATGCTTCTAGGTCTTGTCCAACCTATCTCAGGCATGGTTACTATTAACGCCAAAAATATCAATGATCTTGACGCTTATCATTTAAGATCGCAAATTGCCCTCATTGATAATTCGCCCTTCATTGAAGGAAGCTTGCGCGAATATTTAACCTTCAATCACGAAAATATTTCACAAAATTATATAATGATTGTTCTAGAAAATGTTGGACTAGATAAAACCATTCTCAATCATAACGAAGGTCTAGATTTAAGAATTTTACCAAATGGCTGGCCGTTTAGCGAATCCGAAAAAATTCTTTTAAAAATTGCCCGAGCATTAATCCATAAACCTCAAATTATCATCGCTGACGAGGTTTTAGATATGCTTGCTTTCAAAATTCGCCAAAAAGTTTTAACCTATCTTACCCTTGAACATCGAGGCATGTTTTTATATTTTTCTCATCGCTATGATGATTTAGAAAGTTTTGAAAATAAAGTTTTTATTGAAAAAAATTTTAGCAAAAACATCAATAATATCAACGATCTAAACCAACTTTTAGAAGGACAATGACCAACAAAAAGAATAACGATCTCAGCACTTTTTCAAACTTAAACAACATTAAAATTCCTAATATTGTTGAGACAATAGGCAAAAGTTTGTTAATTGGTCTTGGGGTTATTTTATTTTTCTTAATCGCAACACCTTGGCAACAAACTGCTAAAGGCTTTGGCTATGTTATCGCCAACGATCCTAATGATCGAGCTCAAGAAATTAATTCGCCAATTAATGGCAAAATAAAAAAATGGTATGTCAGCGATGGTGCAAAAGTTAAACAAAACGACATCATCGCTGAAATCATTGACAATGATCCACAAATTCTAGAACGAATTCGTAGCGAGCGTGATGCCAAAAAGCGAAAACTACAAGTTGCTCAGATTGCTTCTGCAACCGCTAAAATTAATTACGAACGCCAAGAAGAATTATTGAACAAAGGCTTAAGCTCGCGTAAAGATTTTGAAGAAGCTAAAATTGAATATAAAAAATTATTATCAGCCATGGAAGCAGTTGCCTCAGAGGTTGCTGAAAGCGAGACCAAATTATCACGCCAAGAAAATCAAATTATTTACGCTCCCAAAGATGGGATAATTTTAAAAGTTTTACCGGGAAACAACGCTACAATTGTCAAAGCTGGTGATAGAATTGCCACATTCGCTCCAACTTTAAGCGATCCTGCAATTGAACTTTACATCAATAGCAACGATATTCCTTTGGTTTATGAAGGACGCAAAGTTCGTTTACAATTTGAAGGCTGGCCTGCGGTGCAAATGAGTGGCTGGCCATCTCTGGCCATTGGCACATTCGCAGGGGTAGTTAGTGCAATTGATTCATCAATTTCTGAAAATGGCAAATTTCGCATCATCATCAAAAAAGATAAAAATGAAAATTGGCCAGACCAAAGATTTTTACGCCATGGCAGCAAAGTTTACGGCTGGGTTTTGCTAAACTCTGTGCAATTGGGTTATGAAATTTGGCGTCAAATCAACAGCTTCCCCGCTGAATTTGACCAAGGTGTTGTTAACCCAAAACAATTAAAAAAAGATGAGTAAGAAAAAATTTTTTACCAGTAATTTTTTAATCATTATATTTCTTAACCTAAGCCTATCACTCAATTCGTTAAATGCCCAAAACAATTCCTCTTCAACGCAAGTCAATACTGACCAAACAACCGTTGATTTCAAAATTCAAGATTTACCTAATCAAAATAATAATGGCTCAAAAAATTTGCTAGCCAAAAAAAATACTCAAGATAGCAATCAAGAAAAAAAACTCACTGCCCCTAAAGACAAGATCACCATTGAAAATATCGCCAGCGATAGCTCGCATCTTCATCAAAAAATAATCACCAGCGATAAAAATATTAAGACTATTAGCCTTGATGAGGTGGTTAAATCGGCAGTAAAAAATTATCCAAAAATTCTTTCGCATTATGATAAAATTCGCTCTCTTGAGTCTGATTTACTTGCTTCTAAGGGTTTTTTTGATATTCGTCTTAAGCAAAATTATTCAGCTAAAACTCGGGGATATTATGATGGCAAAACTTATGACGCAGAAATTGAAAAAAATCTAGGTGCTTTAGGAAGTAAAGTTTATTCAGGTTATCGCAAATCTTACGGCAAATTTGCTGAATATGATGGTGGACAACTCACCAATTCGCAAGGCGAATTTCGCGTAGGAACAAAATTTTCCTTATTAAAAGATCGCGATATTGATGAAAATCGTTTGTCCTTAATACTTGGCAAGCTTGGCATTGAAGAGGGAAAAATTGAATTAGAAAATATTAAAATGGAAATTGCTCGCGATGCAACCAAGGCTTATTGGTCTTGGGTAGCATCGGGCAAAATTTTACAAATTTACGAAGATCTCTACCAACTTTCTTTAAATCGTCAAAAACAGCTCCAATCAAGAGCTAAGCAAGGTGATATTGCCGAGATTGTCGTTGTTGAAAATCGTAAAAATCTTTTAAAACGCAAAGCCTCACTGGTTAAAATTCGTCAAGAATTTGAAACTAATTGTTTATATCTCTCGTTATTTTATCGCGATTTTGAAGCTAAACCAATTTTAACAACTCTTGCCAATATTCCTAAAATTTCTCTTACCGCTTCTAAACCTCCCAGCGATAAAGAATTAAAAAATAGTCAACAACTTGCCTTAAATAATCGCCCAGAAATTCGTTTAATTAAAATTCAAAATGATGAAGAAGGCAATAAACTAAAACTTGCTAAAAACTCTTTACAACCGCAATTAGATGTTGAATTTGGAGCATCAAAAGATCAAGGTGCAGGTCCGCAAACACGTAGTCAGGCTAATAACTACACCAATATCACCATGTCGATGCCCTTACAACTCAGTGAAGCTCGCGGAAAAATTGGTTCCAGCGAAGCAAAAATTAGTGCTTTAAAATATCAAAGATCACTTCTTGAAGATCAAATCAAAGTTGAAATTGATCAAATTTTAGTTAAAATTTTAATGATCAATGAAACTCATGGCTTACTTAGCGAAGAAGTAAAACTTGCTGAACTTTTGCAAAATTCTGAAGTTGAAAAATTCAAACATGGAGCAAGTAATTTTTTCTTGGTCAATATTCGTGAACAAGATCTGGCATCATCTCGTGCTGCATTAGTCGAAGTTTATAAAGAATATCAAAACTCACTAGCAG
>JBJTWJ010000178.1:0-15078 GCA_046081665.1 Alphaproteobacteria bacterium
TAAATTTGTTCAAGCATAAATTTTTTTATGATCATAATTGAAACGAAAAAATTTTAATTTTATATTTTTATTTTTAATCTAAATTTTAACTTTTAATTAAATAATTAATTATGACTGTTGTTGTTCGCTTTGCTCCTTCACCTACTGGCTATCTTCATATTGGAGGAGCGAGAACCGCTCTTTTCAATTATCTCTTTGCCAAAAAACATCAAGGAAAATTTTTATTACGAATCGAAGATACCGATAAAGAACGCTCGACGCAACAAGCCATTGAAGCCATAAAATTAGGGTTAAATTGGCTAGAATTAAACCATGATGATGAGATAATTTTACAATCACAAAATATCAATCGTCACATTGCTATCGCCAATGAATTGCTTGCTAAAGATCAAGCCTATCAATGCTTCACCTCAGCTGAAGAATTAGAAGAAATGCGTCAACTCGCTGAAAAAAAAGGGCAAGTTTTTCGTTTCCAAAGCCCATGGCGCAGTAAAATAAATTCGCAATCATCTTCAGTTAAACCAGTTATTCGCCTCAAAGCTCCTTTGCACGGCGAAACAGTTATTGATGATTTGGTGCAAGGCAAAATTACCGTTAAAAATAATGAACTTGACGATTTAGTTTTACTGAGAAGCGATAACACTCCAACATATATGTTAGCAGTTGTTGTTGATGATCATGATATGGCAATAACTCACATAATTCGCGGAGACGATCATTTAACCAATGCCTTTCGCCAAAAATTAATTTACCAAGCGATGTCTTGGCAAGTTCCAAAATTTGCTCACATCCCCTTGATTCATGGCAATGACGGTGCAAAACTTTCTAAACGACATGGCGCAACTGCGGTTACTGATTATCAAAATATGGGTTATTTGCCCTGTGCCATGCGTAATTATTTACTGCGCTTGGGCTGGTCTCACGGCGATGATGAAATTATTTGCGATCAATTAGCCATTGAGTGGTTTAATCTAGAAAATATCGGCAGATCACCTTCACGCTTTGATTTTGCAAAACTTAATCACCTCAATCATTATTATTTAAAACAACTTGATGATCAAAAAATTTTAGATTTGTTAACAAAATTTCTAAAAAAATCACCCAATCCCCAAGAGCAAATAAGATTTGTTAAAGCCATAAAATTTTTGAAAGATAAATTTAGTTTAATCACTGAAATCGCTGATGCTTTAACAATTTATTTTGACAATTTTCAAAAGGAATTTGCCGATGAAGATAAAATAATTCTAAATTCAAAAAAAAATTTATTAAGCGAACTTCGCCAAGTATTTAATTCGATTAATGATTGGAGTCATGACAATATTCACTTGGCTCTTGATCAATTTGCCAAAAACAATTCTTTAAAAATTAAAGATTTTGCCCCAGCGCTTCGCTTGGTTTTAACTTATTCAAAAAGTTCAAGTGGGGGAATTTTTGAAGTAATCGAAATTCTTGGCAAAATAGAAATTGAAAAAAGATTGCAAATAATTGAAACTTGCAATTGAAAAATTACTTATTAACATTTCTTAAGAATCGCCTTAGGGCAAAATTTTAAGGCAAAATTTTATTTCTAAAATTATCACTAAAAATTAAATTATGATCATAAATAAAAAAAATAATTTAAAAAAAACTCAAAATGCCCAAACTCAAAATTCCTCAAGAGCTCATAAGGTTCTGGCTCAAAAGATTCTGCCTCAAAGGGCTTTAACTCAAAGGGCTTTGTTTTTTTGCTTAGCTCTCTTTAGCATTTTATCCTCTAGCCTATTTGACAGCAATCAAGCTCATGCCCAAGATCGTCAAGAAAGGTCTTCGGGAAGTTCCTATTCTAAAAATTCTTTTTTCTTTGAACCAGCTCTTAGCCTTGAATACAATATCCCAGCCGTTTCAGGAGCTGGTAATAATAATAAATTCACTAATAGCGAACATTTCTTTAAACAAGTTTACAACCTAGAAAACATTGCCCTTGGTGCTCATATTCGCTTTCACGAAAGTTTTGGTTTAAATGCCAATTGGGTGCAAACCAATATGGATTCCACTGTTATCCAACATCGCGAACCACTTGCTAAAGAAGCAATCTACAAAGTTGATCACTATAATTTTTCATTATTAACCTACTTGCCAATTATTCCACGATTTTTTGAATTCTTTGGCGAGACTGGTGTTGCTCATATTCGAAGCGAACTTGCTTACTCAACAATTTCCAATCGCTTGGTTTTAGAAAAATCAAATCAATCACGAGCGTTTTATGGAGTTGGCGCACAAATTGCCCTAAATAATTTAACAACCATTAGATTATCTGGTCAACGCTATGTCGGTAATTTTGGCTCACTGGGCTCTGATTATACAACTGTTCGCCTTGGATTCTTAAGGTTTTTTTAAAAATACTTTTTGTTTGTAGGAAAGCCTTCCGTAATTTTTTAAATTTTTGTATATGCCTAAAAATTTTTTATTTACCTCAGAATCGGTTTCAGAGGGTCATCCTGATAAAGTTTGCGATCAGATTTCTGACAGCTTAGTTGACGCCTATCTTGCTAAGGATCCCTATTCTCGTTTAGCAATCGAAACCTTTGCAACAACTAATCGTGTAATCGTTGGCGGAGAAATCCGTGCCCCTGAAATTACTAAAGCTAAAATTGATGAGATCATTCGCAACGTTGTCAAAGATATTGGTTATGAACAACAGGGCTTTCATTGGCAAAATCTTGAAATCACCAATCTAATTCATGAACAATCAGCAGATATTGCTATGGGTGTTGACTCAAACCAATCAAAGGATGAAGGTGCCGGTGATCAAGGCATTATGTTTGGTTATGCTTGCGATGAAACTGAGCAACTTATGCCTGCTCCAATTTATTATGCCCATCGCATTTTGCATAATATCATGGATGCCGTTCGTTCAAATAAACTTCAAAATCTTGGTCCAGATGCTAAAAGTCAAGTTACTTTATGGTATGAAAATGGTAAGCCAATTAGATGTGAAACGGTTCTTGTTTCAATTCAACATCGCGAAGGAATCACTCAAAATCAAGTTCGCGAAATGATTCGCCCTTACGTTGAAAACTCTCTTCCCAAAGGTTGGATGTGTAAAGAGGATAAATTTTTAGTTAATCCAACTGGCAAGTTCGTAATTGGTGGACCTGATGGCGATGCCGGATTGACAGGGCGAAAAATTATTGTTGATACTTATGGCGGAGCATCACCTCATGGTGGTGGAGCATTTTCTGGCAAAGATCCAACCAAAGTAGATCGCTCGGCTGCTTATATGGCAAGATATCTCGCTAAAAACATAGTTAGTGCTAAGCTTGCTTTGCGTTGCACAATTCAAATTTCTTATGCCATTGGCGTTGCTAAACCTCTTTCACTCTATGTTAACAATCATGGCACAGGTGTTGAAGGCGAAAAATTAGCAAAAATTATCAATGAAATTGTTGATCTTTCTCCACGTGGAATTAGAACTCATCTTGGGCTTAACAAACCAATCTACAAAAGAACCGCTACTTATGGTCATTTTGGCAGAGAAAGTGAAAAAGATGGTGGATTTTCATGGGAAAAAACTGATCTTGCTGAAAAACTAAAAAATTTATTATAATTCAATACTTCTTGTTGTTAATCAACAATTTTAAACTATTAATAAATTTCCAAAGATTTCATTTAGGATAGCTTTTTAAAAAATAAAATAAATTTAAAATGCTTAATAATATTTTATTGATCGCTTTAGGAAGTGCAATTGGAGGAGTTCTAAGATTTCTAAATTATGAATTTTTTAACTTCCTTGCCAAAAATAATTTTCTAAATAATTCTCTATTAACCAACAAATTCCCTCTTGCCACTCTCAGTGTTAATGTTATTGGTTCGCTATTAGCAGGAATTTTATATTTTTTTATCATTAAAAATTTTGAAAATTTTTCACCACTTTTAAAAAATTTTTTAATGATTGGCTTTCTGGGTGGTTTCACAACCTTCTCAGCTTTTAGCTTGGATTTTTTTCGCTTAGTGCAAGCTAATCAAATTTGTTATGCAATAATTTATGTTTTGTTAAGTGTTGCGCTGTCATTATTAGCAATATTTGGTGGTTTTTATTTGGCAAAGTTTTTGTGAATTTATTTTATAATTAATTTTAATTTATGTCGGCATTTATAATCACTAACGACTTCGAAAATTATCGCCTAGACAAATTGCTTTGCGAAAAATTTGATATTTCTTTTGCCTTGGCTCAAAAATTAATTCGTGAAAAAAAGGTAAAAATAAACGGCTTTAAAACTGAATGCTCCTACAGAGTTGCAGTTTCAGACCAAGTTGAAGTTTTTAGTAACCTAGCAATTAGATTTAATCAACAAAGCAAAAAACCAGCGATTTCACTCAATAAAATTGAACAATTTAGTAAAAAAATTTTTGACAATCCGCTTTTTGAAGACGAAAATTTACTTATCATTGATAAGCCATCAGGCATTGCCTGTCAAGGTGGAACAGGCATTGAAATCTGTATTGACGATATTTTAAAAACTAAAAAATATCAACTTCTTCATCGCCTTGACAAAGACACTAGCGGGGTTTTACTTATCGCCAAAAATAATGCAACTGCTGAAAAAATTACTCAAGCATTTCGTAACAAAACCATTGAAAAAACTTATCTAGCATTGACTTACGGAGTTTTTAAAAAAGATTCTGGAACCATTAACATTCCCTTGCTTAAAAAAAATTTTGGTAAAAATGATAAAATTATGCCTGACTTTACAGATGGCAAAACCGCTATTACCAATTATCAACTTTTAAAAACTTTTGAAGATTTTTCTTTGGTAAAATTAATGCCAATTACAGGACGAACTCATCAACTGCGAGTTCACTGCAAAGAAATTGGCTATCCAATTATCAATGATGTTAAATATGGTGGAATTAAGGTTATGCGTAAAGAATTATCATCACGTCTATGTCTACACTCTTATCAAATTAAAATTAACGATTATTCACAGCCTTTAACAATTACTACTAAACTTCCAGATTTCTTAACAAAGTTTAATAAATTTATTCGATGAATTATCAACACCTCTACCACGCTGGTAATTTTGCCGATGTTATCAAGCATTTAATTTTGTGTTTGTGTTTAGAAAAACTTCACGAAAAAGCTAATACTTTTTTGGCAATTGACACTCATGCTGGAGCTTCAAAATATCTGCTTGAAGAGGCTTATAACTTAAATAGTTTTGAAGCAGATCTGGGAATCAAAAATATTTTAAAGCGTAAAAATTTTCAAGAAATTTTACCATTAAGTTTTCTCAAAATTCTTGCCAAAATTAATGTTTGTGAGATTAACGAATTGCCCAATAAACTCAAATATTACAGTGGCTCAGCACAAATTATAAAAAATTTTTTACGCTATAACGATCAAGCAATTTTTGCTGAAAAATCCCCAAAAGTTTTTCAAGAATTGCGAAGAAATTTTATGGGCAATAAAAAAATATTTTGTTACAATGTTGATGGTTTTAGTTTAGCAAAATCTAAGCTTCCGCCATTGCAAGGGCGAGGTCTGGTTTTAATTGATCCGGCTTATGAAAAATTATCTGCAAAAATTTCTTTAGATTATCAAAATTCAATTAATGCCTTGCAAGAAGCCCATAAAAGATTCGCCCACGGGATCTACATTTTGTGGTATCCAATCATTGATGATCAAGAAAATATTTTAGATGATTTTTATCAACAAATTAAGCAATTAAAATTCACCAAAATTCTGCAAGTGATTTTTGGCTTAGAAAACACTGATAATTCAATAAATTCATCAACAACATATCATTATCAAATTTTAGATTTTGTAAACCAAAACTTGTTAAAAAAATCTTTGACAAATTCTTTTAATTCATCATCTTTGGCAAATAATTATTCAAAAATGACCAGATGTGGAGTCTTTATTTTCAACGCTCCTTACCAGTTAGAAGATAAAATCACAAATTATTTAGAAAAAATTTGTATCAACAAAAGTTAAACTTTAATTGCCCATTTTTTTGAAAGATTAGATTCAATTGCTTTTCTTTCCTCTTCATTAACTGCACGAGAGAAAATTATTAATTCGCCAATTGCACCATTTAATGACTCACCTCCAGGGGCACCATTAAAGAACCACCCACCAACATCAAAAAAACCTAAAGTTTTTAATGGAATTATAACATTAACAGTTGTTAGTGGTTGTCCAGTTAGATATAACCTCATATCACCGTTAGAATTATCAAGTAGTTGCACTATAGTTGGTGTTTTTAATGATATTGCCTGTGAAGAATTCAATCCATAAATTCCGGCTGTTCGATAATAAAAATAATTAGCATTATGAATTGAATATGTAAAAGAATTTCCTCCCCAATTACCATTGGTGATAACGATATCTTGGTGATTTGCGAGATCTAAATTAGTATAAAAAACTGCAAAAATAGATAATCCTGCTACATCGCGATTGTTTAATGAACTTATTAGAACATGATTTGAAAAATTAACTGCTGGCAGACCATTAATTGCTCCTTCAATATATGAAGGTTGATACAAAGAAATTTGTTGAACTAAATTGTTTTTAGAGCTTTCAGTTAGTAACGGATTAAAATCCTTCCATCGATTAATTTGTTGATTGTTATCTGGGGTATCAACGTCATTATATGTTGTTGTATCGGTTGAAAAAGTGTTTGAGGAAGTTGTTTCATACCAACCAACCAGCCCTGAAATTGTTGGAACTGGCGATGATTAAGTAATAGATTGAGCACTAAGCAACTTCATTTGCCGAATTAGCCTTGAACTTTGCGTGACTCCCGCTACTAAAATTCCAATAATCAAAATTACAATCGATAATTCAATTAGCGAAAATGCTTTACAGAAATTTTTTGATTGATATTTAATAAAAGGTTAAGGCTTTGAAATTAAGTTTTTAACTATTTAAATTTTATTTTTTAAAATCTTCAATATTTATCTTTAAACCTAGGTCAAAAAACAGTGAATCATGAGTAACCAATAAAACCATACCCTGCTCTTTGATGCGAGTTTTAATTAAACCATGCAGTTTTTCTTTATAAAATTGATCAAGGTTATTTGATGGCTCGTCAAGAAGCCAAAGGGTTGCAGGGCATGCTAAAAGCAAAGACAATCGAACTCGTTGTTGCACTCCTGCTGATAAATTTTTAACTTTTTCTTCAGCAATTTCATTTAAATCAAAAAAACTTAATGCCGAACTCATAGCCATCTGCGTATCGCTTAATTTGGCATAAAATTCAATATTTTCCTTAACGCTTAACTGTGATTTTAAAAAATTTTGATGACCAATAAATTGCATATCGCCGTAAAAATCATCGGCAATTTGCGTAACCGCAAAATCTCCCCATAATATTTTTCCTGCTTGGGGTTTAATAATTCCAGCAATAATTTTAAGTAACGATGTTTTGCCACTGCCATTTCCACCAGT
The DNA here is from genome assembly GCA_046081665.1 of Alphaproteobacteria bacterium. Lineage (GTDB taxonomy): Bacteria > Pseudomonadota > Alphaproteobacteria > Rickettsiales > UBA1997 > CAILUF01. The sequence continues at coordinate 7,430 of JBJTWJ010000178.1, forward strand.
AATAACAAGGGTTGAGCTCGTACTTAGAGCAAAACTAAGATCTTTAAAAATAGTTTTATTATTTTTTATTAGAGTTAAACTATCACAAGTAAGCACTGTTAAAATTTGTTGGTTTTTAATTTAATCTGTGAAACTTTAATTGCCCATTTTTTTGACAAATAAATTTCAACTTCCTTTCTTTCATCAAGTTTAAGAACTCTGGCATAAAGAATCAACTCACTAATTGTTCCATTAAAATAAACATTATAACTTCTTTTGCCAATCAAAAAACTAAAATGCTTGGCTTAAAGATTTTTGTTGTCTCATAAAATTCAAAAAAATATTATTAAAAAAAATTAGCTTTAATAAAAAAAATTACAATGAATAATCAAACTGTGCTTAAATTTTATGAATATTGTCAAACCAAAAAACCTCAATATTTGGTAGTTTTTTTGCATGGCTATGGTGCTAATGGTCAGAATTTAATCAGCCTTGCTAATGAATTTAGTAAAGTAATCACTGATGGTTTTTTTATTTCGCCAAATGCCATAGAACCTTGGGAGGGAGGGTTTCCTGATGCTTATCAATGGTTTTCTCTTTATAGTCATGAGCGTCGCAAAACCCTTGAAGATCTTGCCTTTGAAATTAAAAACGCCAATAAAATTTTACAAAATTTTTTAAATCAACAACTCCAAAAATTTAATTTAGATTTATCAAAACTAATTTTAATTGGCTTTTCACAGGGCTCAATGATGGCAAATTATCAAGCGATGATTGCCAAACAACCCTTGGCAGGAGTGGTGAGTTTTAGTGGCAGAATAATTGAGCCTTCCAGCGTTGGCGAGCAAATAATTTCCAAAACTAAAACTTGCTTAATTCATGGTCAAGATGATTCGGTTTTAGATTTCAGTCATTTCGTTGAAGCCAAGAAAATCTTTGATAAACTAGCCATTCCCTATGAAGCTCATGGCCTTGCAGATCTTGATCATTCCATAGATTTAAGAGGCATTAAGATTGCTGAACAATTCTTAAAATCAATTATAAGTTAACAATTTTTTTATTTATCAACAACTATGCGTTTATCTCAATATTTTCTACCAACTCTTAAAGAAACACCAATTGATGCAACGGTTGTTTCGCATCAACTTTTACTGCGCAGTGCAATGATTCGCCAAACCGCTTCAGGAATATACTCATGGCTTCCCCTTGGCTTAAGAGTGCTTCGCAAAGTTGAAAATATTATTCGCCAAGAAATGGACAAGGCTGGTGCTCAAGAAATTTTAATGCCAACCATTCAGCCTGCCGAACTATGGATCGAATCACAACGCTATGACGCTTACGGTAAAGAAATGCTTCGCATTAAAGATCGTCATGATAGAGATTTGCTCTATGGTCCAACTCACGAAGAAGTTGTTACTGACTTATTTCGCAAAAACATCTCAACTTACAAAGATCTACCTAAAAATCTTTATCAAATTAATTGGAAATTTCGTGATGAAATTCGCCCCAGATTTGGCTTGATGAGAGGTCGAGAATTTTTGATGAAAGATTCTTACTCTTTTGATATTGATGAAGAAAATGCTCGTAAAACCTACAATCTGATGTATCAAACTTATTATAAAATATTTTTAAAAATGGGTTTAAAACCAATTGCCCTGCGTGCCGATACGGGAGCGATTGGTGGCGATCTGTCCCACGAGTTTCATATTTTGGCAGATGTTGGTGAAAGTGCAATTTTTTACGATAAAAAACTTGAAGAATTTTTTGAAAAAAATCACTTAGATTCTTCGCAAGATTTTAACATTGCCCAATTGCAAAAAATTTATGCCATGGCTGATGATTTACACGATGAAAAAAATTGTCCGGTTGCCAAGGAAAATTTAGTTTCACGACGCGGAATTGAAGTTGGGCAAGTTTTTAATTTTGGCTTAAAATATTCGCAAGCCATGCAAGCCAGCGTTATGGGGATGAACGGCGAAAAAATTTATCCCAATATGGGCTCATACGGCATCGGTGTTTCAAGAGTAGTTTCAGCGTGCATTGAAGCCAATCATGATGACAAAGGCATCATTTGGCCTAAACCTCTAGCACCATTTGCAGTAATTTTAATCAATGTTCGAAGCAATGATGCATTTTGTTTAAGAGCTTGCGAGGAAATTTATCAGCAATTGCAACAACAAAATATTGAAGTGCTTTATGACGATACCAATAATAGCTTGGGGCAAAAATTTGCCATCGCTGATTTGATCGGTATTCCTTTGCAAATCATCATTGGACCCAAATCAATTGCTAACAACATTGTTGAAATTAAAGAGCGCAAAACCTCGCAAATTCAGCAAATTAATCGCGATGAGTTAATGAAATTTGTTAAGAATAGTTAGAAATCTTTAGTTGTTTTATTTCGGATTTTTTTAAATTTTGCTTTCCTAAATTAATTAAAAACTTAAAGCATTAGGGCTGTGTGCTCTGCTTTTGAGTAGGAGCGAATGAAGCTATAGAGCAAAGGCTGGAAATAATTTGTGATACCATTTCGATATCTTTAAAAAAAATATAACAAACTATTTTTGCCAGTCGCACCTAAGGCAACGATCAAGTTTTTGAGATAAAAATCTTTAAAAAATGAAGCTGTATACCTCTACAGCTGAGGCTTTTTGGAGATTTTTAGCCAAAAAGATGAAGTTAGAGATGAAGTTAGAATTTTAATTTTTTTTGTAATTTTAAAGATATCGAAATGGTATAATAGTAAAATATTTGAAAAATTCTCTAGTCAAATATTGTTTACCTAAATTAAATGCATTTGACTTTAGAGATTGCTAAATTAAATTGGTTAGTCTTTTTTAATTAACTCTGCATAAAAAATATGAATAAAGCTTTAGGAAATCACATTTTAGTTGAATTTATGAATTGCGATCCAAAGATTTTAAATGAGGTGGCAACTATCGAAAAAAATATGGTCGAAGGAGCAAGGAAAGCTGGTGCTACTGTTATCAACTCAACATTTCATCATTTCTCACCTTATGGAGTTTCTGGGGTGGTGGTAATTCAAGAAAGCCATTTGGCAATTCACACTTGGCCTGAATGGGGATATGCTGCTGTTGATTTATTTACTTGCGGAGAAATGGATGCGTGGATTTCTTTTGATTACCTCAAAAAATCTTTTAAATCAGATTCATATTCAGCAATTGAAATGAAAAGAGGGTCAGTAAGTTTACTGAAAAGAAATGATTTTAATCTTGATTCAATCAGATCAAAAACCACCCAATGGCAAAATCCTGATTTCTTTACACGCAATGTTTGGTTCACTGATAAAGATGAAAACCAAGCTTTGTCATTACGCTACACTGGCGAAATTCTTCATGATACTCAATCGCACTATCAAAGAGTCAGAATTTTAGAAAGTTATAAATATGGCAAAATTTTAACCCTTGATAACATGGTGATGACCACTGAAAAAGACGAATATCATTACCATGAGATGATTAGCCATATCGCGATGTTAACTCATCATAATCCCAAAAATATTTTGGTAATTGGTGGCGGAGATGGTGGAACGGTTCGCGAAATTTTACGCCATAAAGACGTTGAAAAAGTTACAATGGTTGAAATTGACAATGAGGTTATTCAAGCCTGCAAAAAACATCTTCCCAACATTGCCTGCGAACTTAACAACCCCAAGCTTGAATTGATTGTTAATGACGGTATTGCTTTTGTTAAAAAGGCCCAAGCCAATAGTTATGATATTGTGATTGTTGATGGCTCTGATCCAGTTGGTCCGGCTCAAGGACTATTCTCAACTGAATTTTATCGCAGTTGCTTTAAAGCTCTTAAAGATGATGGCATTCTTGTTTCGCAAGGTGAATCACCAAAATTTAATGAGAAAGTTTTTGTTGAACTTAACTCAACCCTAAAAGAAATTTTTGGCGAAAATAATACCAAAATATCGCTATTTTATGTTCCAACTTATCCTACAGGAATGTGGTCTTTTCAATATGGCTTAAAAAATCCCAAAAATAATAATTCACTGGAAAAAACTATTGAACAAAATAAAATTGCTGAGTTTGTTGCAAAAAATAACCTTAGATACTATAATTTTGATATTCATCAAGCAAGTTTTGCCTTACCGAATTTTGTTAAAAAATTAATAAACAATAAAAATACTTGAAATAAATATTTTTAGTTAGAAAATATTAATTCATCAAAAAAATATTTAAAATTAATTAAACCCAGATGCCAAATAGCAAGTCAAAAAAACCAATTTTATTATGCATTCTTGATGGCTTTGGAATCGGCGATGATAATTCTGATTGCAACGCAGTTTCACAAGCTAAAATGCTTAATTATCAAAGAATTATCAATACTTATCCTCATTCACAACTTCAAACTTCTGGCTTAGCAGTTGGCCTGCCTGAAGGGCAAATTGGCAATTCTGAAGTTGGGCATATGACAATTGGTGCTGGCAGGGTAATTTATCAAGATCTGGTGCGTATCAATAAAGAAATTGCTGATGGCAGTTTTATCAAAAATCCACAATTACAAAATCTAATTAACCATCACCTGAATAATAATTCAACTTGCCATCTTGCAGGTCTGGTTTCTGATGGAGGGGTTCATTCACATCTTGATCATTTAATTTTTTTAGCAAATCATCTCACCCAAAAAGGCGTTAGAATTGCTATTCATGCCTTTCTTGATGGCCGTGATGTTGCTCAAAAAAGTGCCGAAAAATATTTGCAAAAACTTAGTAATCTTAAAATTGCCACAATCAGCGGAAGATATTATGCCATGGATCGCGATAACAAATGGGATCGCATTCAACTTGCTTTTAATGCCATAATTAACGGCGAAGGTCAAAATTTTTTTGAATGCATTGATGCCATTAAAGATTCTTATAAGAAAAATATTACAGACGAATTTATTCTGCCCTGCACTATTGGCAATTATGATGGTGTTAAACCTAATGATAGTTTAATTTTTTTTAATTTTCGTGCTGATCGGGCTCGACAAATTTCTGAAAAATTTATGGCAAGTCAAAAATTTGCAAAAGCCTTGGCTTTTACGCATTACAGTGATCAGCTCAGTAATTTTTATGAAATTTTATTTCCACCCCAAGAAATTAAAAATTCTTTACCAGAAATTTTAGAAAAAAATAATTTATCACAACTTCGAATTGCTGAAACTGAAAAATATGCTCATGTTACTTTCTTTTTTTCTTGCGGACAAGAACAAGAATTTGACAACGAAGAGCGCATTCTCATTCAATCGCCAGAGGTTGCAACATATGATCTTAAGCCTGAAATGTCTGCAATTGAAATTACTCAAAATCTTTGCCAAGCCATTTTAAGCGATAAATATGATTTTATTTTAGTAAACTATGCCAATCCGGACATGGTTGGTCATTCGGGAGATTTATCGGCTTCCATTAAGGCCTGCCAAATTATTGATCAACAATTAGCAATTCTTGAAAAAAATATTTTACAAAAAAACGGCCTGATGATCATTAGTGCAGACCATGGCAATATTGAATGTATGCGTGATGAAAATAATCAACCTCACACCGCTCATACCTTAAACCCGGTACCATTCATTACCATTTGCAATGATCATCACAGCATGCATCTTAACAATGGCAACCTTAGTGATATTGCTCCATCAATTCTTAAAATCCTCAACATCACCCAACCCCCTGAAATGACAGGCAAAAACCTTATCAACCACAAATAAAAATAACCATGACTAATAATAATTCACCAAACAACAAAAACTTTGTTAATAAAAAACTAATTCAATTTAAAAAAAACTTAGATAATCAGAAATTGCTGAAAATTATTCAAAAATTTTTTAAAAAAATTGCTAATTTTAACAGCCATAGAACCTCTATAATCCTGCCCAAAATAACTTCCAAAAACTCCAACAAAACTGCAAATGATCTCAAAAATAAAAAAAATGGTGAAGAAAAAAATAGTTTTTTTTCGACATTAATTTTTGCAATAATTTGCGCTGGAATTATTCGCTCTTTTCTTTTTGAACCATTTCATATTCCATCTGGCTCTATGAAACCAAATCTGTTAATTGGCGATTATGTTTTTGTAAAAAAATATGCTTATGGTTTTAGCAGATATTCATTGCCTTTTAGTTTTAATTTTTTCTCAGGAAGAATTTTTAGTAAAACCCCAAAGCGTGGTGATGTTGTTGTTTTTCGTTACCCAGCCAATCCCAACATCAATTACATTAAGCGTCTAATTGGGCTTCCCAATGACCGAATTCAAGTTCGTTTTGGCAAATTATATATCAATGAAAAATTAGTAGAAAAAAATTTTGTTGATGAATTTGAAGAAGTTCAAGATGGGCAGATTTTTAATGCTGATCGCTTTATTGAAACCTTGCCTGAAGGTAAAAAATTTATGACCCTAGATACAACTAACACTGCGCAAGATAACACCGGAATTTTTGAAGTTCCAGAAGGTCATTATTTTGTAATGGGCGATAATCGTGATAATTCGCAAGATAGCAGGTTTATTGATCAGGTTGGCTATATTCCCGAAGAAAACCTAGTTGGCAAAGCAACAATTATTTTCTTTTCTAATAAACAATCATTTTGGAAATTTTGGCTATGGCCAAGTTCAATTCGTTTTGAAAGAATATTTAAAAATATTAATGATTAACTATGACAAATAACTTTCAAGAGTTTTGCTCTAAAATTAACTATTTCTTTAACGATGATAAATTACTCGATGAAGCCTTAACTCATCCTAGTTTATCAAAAGAAAGAAAACAAAAAAATAACTATCAAAGATTAGAGTTTCTTGGCGATAAAGTATTATCGCTAATAATTTCTGAATTTTTAATGCATAAATTTTTAAATGAAGCAGAGGGTGCTCTGTCTAAGCGTCATGCTCATCTCGTTTCTGGCGAAACTTTATCACAAATTGCTTTAAAAATTGGTCTTGATCAAGTCATAAAAATTAGCCATGGCGAAGAAAAACTTGGTGGCAAAACCAATAAACGTAACTTAGAAAATGCTCTTGAAGCCTTGGTTGGGGCAATTTACTTAGATGGGGATTATAACAGTGCTAAACAATTTGTTTTAAATTTTTGGCATCATCAATTATTGCAGGATCATAAACCTCCTCAAGATGCTATTTCACAACTCCAAGAAATCGTTCAAGCTAATTCGCGTCATCTTCCTATTTACAACACCTTTAAAGAAAGTGGTTTAGATCACGCTCCAACTTTTATCTGCGAACTAAACCTTCCGCAAATTCCTCAGGTCTTTACTGCAAAGGGATCTTCAAAAAAAGAAGCTCAAAAAAATGTTGCTAAAATGGCATTAGAGTTTTTAAAAAAATTATAAGTTTTTGTTATAATACCATTTTTTCTAGTCGCACCTAACGATAGCGACGCTTACACCCCTACATTATTTCTAAAACCTGCAAAGCACTGGGGCTGTAGGCTACATCCGCTTTCAGGTGGAGCGGATTTCTTCAAATTAACGGTAGTTAATTTTAAAAGAAATCGTGGGGGATCAAATACTCGATCTAACCCCCTCTCCCCGTTCTAAGGGGAGAGGGTTGGGGTGAGGGGGAAAAAATAAATAAACGAGGAAAAATTAATTTATTTCAAAAAGTATATTTCTTGATTTTTATTAACAGTTAACAGCTTTTTGTAAGATT
>JBJTWJ010000179.1:0-2477 GCA_046081665.1 Alphaproteobacteria bacterium
TAAATATAAATAAAAGTTGTTTAAGTTATTTAAATTGAATATTAAAGCTTTAATTTATAACAACCTTAACTTGTATTGGTTATATTTAACTATAAAATTACTTTATAACTTAAATATAACCAATACAAGTTAAGGTTGTTATAAATTAAAGCTTTAATATTCAATTTAAATAACTTAAACAACTTTTATTTATATTTATTATAATTTCTAAATCAACAAAAAATGATATTACTTAAAAAAAAAATTTAACTTGCATTAAATTTAAAATTCTCTTTATTTTGGGCATCAAATTGGTATTATAAACAATATAGAAATCGGGGTTTTGGCTTTAAAAAAATTAGGAAAATTTTTAAAAGAAATTAGAAAGGAATGATTTGTTTTGCTGAAGAAATAACGCCATCTTGACCAGTTTCTTGTTGATAACTTGCGGGAATAAATTTTTCTAACTCTTCAACGCTCTTAATTTGACTGGCCAGAGCATATCCATTATTTTTTAAATATTTAGCAACCAAAGTTCTTAATCTTTCAGGACGCGTTAAATAAACCCACTCAACTTCAAGTAACCTAATTTCATCTTCAAGCGAAGAAATTTCATTTTTGGTTTTAGCAATATCATCTTGCAAATTTTCAACTTGATATTGCACAAAATACAAAGTAAAAATACTAACCAACAATAAACCAAGCACAAGGAAATTTAGAAAAAAAACCTTATTTAATTTTTGCCAAAACTCTTTCATAAATTATTTTTAGGAAAATTTTTATTTTTAAAATATAACAAATAATATTTATTCGTTTTTTTATAGTTTAACAATCGAGCGTAATTTTGCCGAACGAGATCTGGGATTATTTTTTACCTCAAATTCACTTGGTTCAATTGCCGATTTGTTTAATAATTTTAATTCGATATTTAACTCAGTATTTAAATCAGGTAAATATCGTGATTGACCTTTAAAATAGCCTGATTTTTCGCGAAAAAAATCTTTAACAATTTTATCCTCTAACGAGTGAAAGGTTACCACCACCATTCTTCCTTTGCTCTTTAAAACTTTTAAAGAGTTATTTAAAACTTCACGAAGCTCTTCAAGTTCATTATTAACATAAATTCTTAAGGCTTGGAAAGTTCTAGTTGCTGGATCGGTTTTATAATATCCAACATAGAGAGATCTAACTATGTCAGCCAATTCACAGCAACTAGTAATCAAATGCTTACTGCGTTGAGTTGTAATTTTTTGGGCAATTTTTTTGGCTTTTGGTTCATCGCCAAATTTATAAATTATTTCTGACAACTGTTCTTCGCTAAAATTATTTACAACCTCAAAAGCACTTAACTCTTGATTTTGATTCATTCTCATGTCAAGTCGATCATTTGAATCAAAAGAAAAACCTCGCGATTTTTCATCAAATTGCATTGATGAAGCACCAATATCCAAAACCACCCCATCAACTTTTTCAACAGCAAATGATTTTAAAATTTCTTTAACTTGAGAAAATTTCGCAAATGCAAAATAAAAATTTTTTGGAAATTCTGCCTGTAATTTTTTTACAAATTTATCAACCACTTGATCTTGATCAACAGCATAAACTTGGCAATTACAACTTCGCAAAATTGCTTGAGAATATCCCCCTGCCCCAAAAGTTCCATCAAAATAAATTTCATTGGCTTGCGGTTTTAAAAAACTTAATACTTCTTCAAGCATTACGGGAATATGAAATTGATTATTATTCAAAGTTAATTGGTTATTCATTTATTTAACCTCAATAAATTGCGCTTAGATTTAGCCTGCGATTTGGCTTGATCCATATATTCTTCAAAGCGTTTTGGTTCCCATATTTCGAAAGTTGATCCCTTACCCACAAAAACTGCTAAATCTTTAATTTTAGCTTTTTTTAATAAATTTTCAGGAATAATTACTCTGCCATCACCATCAATACTTAGTTGCACTGAACCACCTAAAACCGCTGTTGCAAAAGCATCTCTTTCTTCCGAATAAGGATCTAAATTATCAATCGACTCAGAAATTTTTTTAATTCTCTCTAAATCACAACCCTCAACGCAATCATTGATGAATGACTCATAAACAACCATTGAAGCAAAATTATCACTCACCAATGACGCACGAAACTGCGAAGGCACAGAAACTCTGCCCTTAGCGTCGACTTTATTGGTAAAGGTTGATAAAAATAATGCCATAATTTAATGGAATTTTTTGGAATAATTTGGAATTAAATGGAATTTTTAGGTAAATTTATGGGATAAAAATTTATTGTCAACAGCTAAATATATTTTTCTTAAAAAAAATTTTGTCTGAAAAAAAATTCAAAAACTGCCCCAAGAAAAATCTAGAATAAATCTAAAAAACCGTAATCAAGACTTCATGATAATTGAGCGAAAACTAGATGATAACTGCCAAAATTTTGATCGGTGCTAAAAAATTTTATTTAAAAAATTTACCCAAAAATTTATTATTAAAATTTAT
>JBJTWJ010000180.1:0-9176 GCA_046081665.1 Alphaproteobacteria bacterium
ATGGTCGTGCTAACGCAACGACGGGTTTTATGGTCGCATCTAAGCAACGAAGTATTTTTTGGTCGTGCTTTGGGCAACGACGGGTTTTTTTTGGTCGTGCTTTGGGCAACGACAGGTTTTTTTTGGTCGTGCTTTGGGCAACGACGGGTTTTTTGGTCGTGCTAACGCAACGACGGGTTTTTTTAAACTCAAATTGCCGTTAAAGTTTTTACTATATTTTTTTATTTTTTATTTTCTTAAAAAATAACCTTCAAGATTTGAGTTATCTGAACTTTTAGCAATAAACAAACGCTGTTTTGGCTGAATACCAATTAACGTTAAAAACATATCGTTAAGAATTGATTTTGAAGAATAATAGCCATGCCCTAAACCCAAAGTTGAATCGTCAATAGCACTTACATTTATTACATCAATTTGCTCAATGTTAGAGCATGCTCCAAGTCGTTCATTATTATTAAAGATTTTTGAGGCAGTCATCGCTTTATCATTTTGTGAACAATATAGCGTAATATGATTTGCTAATTTTTTTAAACTTGGAGCAATTGTTTTAAAGGTTTGAGCATCATAATCCGGAGCATTTAAAAACATTTCATTAATAAAAGATTGCGGATTATTTTGAGCTATTTGACTCATGGCATCAAGCACCAATTGATGCCCCATCGAATGAACAGCAAGATTAATTTTTATTTTATTGTTTTGCAAATTTTTTAAAAAATTTGCAAAAATTACTACCGATGATTTTACATTACTTGAATTTTGTTCATAAGTTTTATTGAGAAGAGCTTCTTCAATAATGCCATCTTTTGCTCCGGAAGGCCAAGTAAATAAAATCACTGGACCTTGATATTTCAAGTCATAAGCGATTTGAGCAGACCTTAAAACTGCCTCATTATAACGGACATTAAAACCATGAACAAAAACTAATGGTGTAGCATTTAGCTTTTTAATATCATTGAAAAAATTTTTTTGATCAAAACCATTGCCCAAAACTACTTTAAAATTTTCAACATTTTTTTTATTTTGCTCATTGCTAATATTGCCAATTTCATGCATTTTGGCAACTTTTACCAAACATATTCCATAATTTGTTTGTTTATCAAAATCTACTCCAAAATGCTCATCACCACAGCCAAAATCAGCATTTTTTCGTAAACGATTGGTTGCAACATAAACCTCGATTTGCGAATTATCAGCAAAATCTTTTTGTAAATAATTCTGCCAGTATGGGCTTAATTTTTTTTGTAAATCTTGAGTATCTTTTAAATTTACACAAGAGCTAACAAAAATTAACAAGATTAAAATATTTATAATTTTTTTAATCATAAAAGTTAAAATAAATTAATTATTAATAATATTAAATTTTCATTGGCAAAATTACCATGTTCAAACCCTTAACATGTAAGCGTCTTTGCATGATGTAAGGAACATGGTTAAATAAAATCTGCGTAAAAATATTTTCATTATCAAAAATAAATTTAGTTCCAAAAAACACCACATTTTGATAATCCTTAGCTACACGATCAGTTAATTGCGTAAGCTTTTCAATAATATCGGTATCATATCCGATATAAGCCTTGGCGAATCTGCCATTCGCATTACAATAATTTTTATATTTATTCAAAACGCTTTTGGTTCTTCGTCGCATATCTCGCCATCTCTTTTCTTCACTAAAAGTATTTGAGTCAAGCTCACCAACCGTTACAAAAATAAAATTTTTAAAAATTCCCGGAAATAATTTTTTTATTTCCAAAAGACAGTTCATACCACTGCCAAAGGTTTGATCAACAATAATTGCTGCCGTTGGGGCATTTTTATTAATTGCCTCATCCAAATGAACAGCTTCTGGATAATTATAGCTGTAAAACAAAGTTTCTTTTTGGGCTAAATTTCTTTTAAAGCGAACATAAGTATTTTTAATCACTAATCCCACAGCAACTGACAGCGATGTTATCAACAAAGTTACCCACCCTCCTTCATAAAATTTTTCAAAAATGGTGATTGTTAAAATTGCAAAACAAACCACGAACCCAATTAACGCAACAATGAATTTTGAAAGCCAGTCTGTTTTTCGTCGACGATGACGAACCCAATAAATCGTAAGCCCTAAAAGCGATAACGAAAAAGTTATAAAAACATTGATCGAATAAAGAACTACTAAAATATGAACTGTTCCTTGGGTTATAATCAAAGTAACAATCGCAGAAATTGCCATAAATAAAATACCATTTTTCACCACTAGTCTACTTGATAACGAGCTAAAAGATTTAGGCATCCATTCATCGCTGGCCATATTAGCAATAACGCTTGGACCAGCCAAAAATCCAGCATTGGCTGCTACTACCAATAACCCTGCTTCAAAAATCAAAACTATGGGCACAGCAATTAAACCAACTTGCCAATCACCATATTTTAAATCTTTGGTAATCGCGTAGAAAACTGTAGCGTTAAGAGTTTGACCATCAACTTTAGTAACACCCCATAGCAAATAAATCAAAATAATTCCAGCAGCCATGAAAGCCAATGAAATTGCCACAAGAAACATGGTAATTTTCGCCGTTCTCACCCTTGGCTCACTTAAAGTATTAACATTATTTGAAACTGCTTCCAATCCGGTGTATGTTCCGCCACCCATTGAAAATGATTTAAGAAATATTGACAACAACAAAAACCAACCCAAAGAATCTTTCATCTCTTTAGTTTCAGTAATTGCTTGAGGAACTAGCTCTGAGATACCATGGCGATGAGCAATTATTCCATAAATAATTAATAAAAAATGAGTAATAATAAATCCTAAAAAAATTGGTAATAAAAATTTTATCGATTCTTTCATACCGCGAAGATTGAGAAAAGCCAAAAGGGCAACTAATAATACGGCGATTACTAGTTTTATATTTTGCAAATCGGCAGGCAAAAAACTGAATATGGCATCAACTCCGCTAGCCACTGAAATGGCGATTGTTAAAACATAATCAATAATCAACGCTGAACCCGATACTAACCCTGCATATTTGCCAAGCAATCGCGTAGCAACGCGATATCCCCCACCGCCATTAGGAAATAATTCAATAACTTGCGTATAGGCAAAAGAAATTATAAAAACTGTAAAAGCAGTTGCAATAGCTAAATAAATTGCCAATTCTTCATGGGTTCCAAGTGCTAAAAATGCCTCTTCTGGACCATAACAAGATGAGGATATTCCATCTGCACCAAGCCCAACCCATGCGAGGAATGCAACCAGTGAGATACTTCTACGAGTGTCTTTATCAAAAGGATTGCGAGGTGCTCCAAAAATGAAATTTCTAAGTTGTTTAAACATATTAGGTTTTGTTAGAAAATATTAATAAAATTAATTTTTAACTATAAATATTTTCTTTATGACAATAAAACAATTGCAATTGTTTTTTGTTAAAAATTATTTTTTATGATTAGTAAATTTATTTAACAATTGCATAACCAATTCTTGATCTTTGATGCCTTTTATTTTTTCAAGACCTGATGAAATATCAATCATTGGCGCATTAGTAATTTTAACAGCTTGATTAATATTTTCAAGGGTTAATCCCCCTGCTAAAAACCATGGTTTAGAGCATTTAAAATCTTTTAAAATATTCCAATCAAAACTTTGCCCAGTTCCAGGGTTTTTACCATCAAGCAGATAAAAATCTACTAAAGAACTAAATTGCTCAATTGCCAATAAATCGTCTTTGGATGCGATACTAAAGGCTTTGATTATTTTGATTTGGGGATAATTTTCTTTGAAATCAGCAATAAATTGATGATTTTCTTGACCATGAAACTGAATAAAATCTGGCTGAAAATCGCTGATAATTTGCTGTAAATATTGATGATTGGGATTAACAACTACCGCAACTTTTTGAGCATTTTTAAGATCTTTGAAAATCAATTTGGCTTGATTGATTTCAAGGTGTCGTGGTGATTTGTCATAAAAAACTCCCCCTAAAAAATTACAGCCATTATCATCAGCAATTTTGGCAATAGATTTATCAGTAATTCCACAGATCTTAATAAGCATGAACTTAGAATTTAAAGCCAGCAGGAAGTGGAATCCCAGCAGTAACCTTTTTAATCATTGCCGAAGAACCCTCATCTGCCTTGGTTTTTGCAGAATTTACTGCTACAATTAGCAAATCTTCAAGAACAGTTTTTTCTTCAACTTTTATTAAACAATCGTCAATTTCAATTTTTTTAACTACCCCATTACCAAGGATTATGGCTTTTACTAGACCTCCCCCGGCCGATCCTTCAAACTCTGTATTTGCAATCTCTTCTTCGATTTGTTTCATTTTATTTTGCATTTCTTGTGCTTGACGCATTAACGCTTTCATGTCCATAATTTAATTAAAATATTTGTTAAAAAATTTTGTAAATTTGTATTTTACAATTGTTGAAACTTTGCGAATATAACCAACTTTTTGAATTGTTTGTTCGGCAAATAATTCGTATTCATATTTTTTAAAACCTTTTATTTCAATAATCAAATCAGCAATTTTTGAATCTTTTTTTATTGGCGCATAAACTGGCTCTTTATACTTAACTTCAACATTAAGATCTTTAAGCGAATAACGCTGCGGAACATTCAAAGTAATGTCTTCTTTAACAATAGCCTTAACGTAATCTTGATCACCTAGCCATGTTTTAAGATTAGCAATTTCTTGATCTTTCTTAAAAATTTCCAATTTTTTATAACTTGCAAAACCGTAATCCATCATAGCCGTGATAATTTTGGCGCGAAGTGCTGGGGTTCGAACTTTATTGACTACCGCAACTAGCCTGCGATTATTACGCTGAACCAGCTCCACTACCCCATAACCTCCTTCATTGGTATGACCAGTTTTACCAATAATTGTTCCTTCATAATTATTTTTAATCAACGGATTACGATTGCGTTGAGTGATGTTTTGATAGGTAAATTCAGGAATTGCAAAATAGCTAGCATATTCTGGGAAATATTCATAAAGATGAATAATTAGCGTTGCCAAATCCCTTAAACTTGAATAGTGATTTGGCTCATGTAAGCCATGGGGATTGGTAAAATGACTATTTTTCATCCCTAGTTCTTGAGCTTTCTCATTCATCAAGTTATTGAAATTAGCTATTCCTCCTCCCACTGATTCAGCTAGAGCAATTGCTGCATCATTGGCTGAGACTGCTAGCAGACCTTTCACCAGATCATCAATTGAAACAACATCACCGTAATTTAAAAACATACTTGAGCCAGATTTACGCCATGCATCTTTGCCAATTAAGCATTGATTATCAAGGCTTAACTTGCCTTTTTTGACCTGATCAAAAACTACCAAAGCAGTCATCAATTTGGTCATTGACGAGGGAGCCATTCTTAAGTCAGCGTTACGCGAGAGAAGAATTTCTTTGCTGTCAGCATCGATCAAAAAATAATAGCCCGATTCCTCGATTTTATTGATCAAATTATCGCTAATTAAATTTTGTGAATTAGCTAGCGATAGCTGGGTTTGTAAAGCAACTAAAACTAAGACCAAAAAAAATCTCGAAACTATTTGTGTTTTATGGATAGTCTTAAAAACTCTTATCATTGTTGAAAAATTTAATACTAAAATTCAAGGCAGAATTCAAGGCAATCATCATAATTTTTTTAGTTTTTTTAATCAACAATTATCATAGCTTATTTTTTTTTAACAACTGGATAATCCTCGATCAGGGCTATTTGCATGTCATTATTGGCTTTAAAAAGTTGCTGAGCTCTTTTTTGTTTAATTTGATTTTTCTTTTCAGCAATTAAAATTTTACTAAACTCAAGATCTTCATCTGAACGATCACGATTAATTTTATTTACTGAATTTTGAATATCACTATTAGCAATCATAACATATTGCTTATCGTTAGAAATTGAGGTATTACCATAAGCATCAATATTTGGAACTTTTACTAAATCAAACTGTGCACCATTGTAGCTATAAGGTGGATGGTTTACAAGATTATATTTGATTTCAAAAATATCACTAGGCACACTATTAGCAGGATTATTATTGCCTAGTTGATCGATAGTTGAACGATCTGGAAAAAATTGCCGAGGAACATATTCTCCAACTTGATAAACTGGCACATAACCCTGATATTTTTCTTGCGAAGCAACAAAATCATTGATCTGCTCTTGACTTGGTGCAGTTGAAGAGACAACTTCATTTCTTTGTTCTGGACTTAAAATTCTTTGCTTATTTATTTCTTTAACTTTTTTGCTATATTTTTTTACAAATGAATCGTTGATTGATTCAGGAGTTGAAAAGCATGAGCTCAAAGCAAGAAGAGCTAAAATTAATAAAAAATTTTTAAATTTTTCCATGGTTTTTACTGATCTTTAACTAAAATTGCCTCATGTCCTGAATTAACAACTTTATTTACCATCTTACGGGCTTGGGCTTTGTTAGTATATGGTCCAAGCAAAACCCTATAGGTTATGCGATCAGTCATTTCAACTTTCTCAACTTTACCTTTTGCAAATTTTCTCATTTCTTTTAGCTCTTGATCAGCAACTTCTTGAGCGGTATAAGAACCAGTTTGCACGAAATATTTTTTTGAAGAACTTGCTAAAGACTTATTATTTTGATTAGCATCTTTTTTATCTGTTTTTTTATTACTTGCTTGCAAATCCTTTCTAGATGCTGAATCTTGTTTATCGTCAACCTCATCTCTGCTGTTCGCTAAATCATATTCGGCAACAGATTTTTCTTGACCTCTTCCTGCAAAAATCATGTTGGTTTTTTCTTTGGATTTTACAGGATCTGAATTATTATTGGCATTTACCGAGTTAAGAACAGGTGCTTTAGCAGTATCTGCTAATTGCTGATTAACATATTGGGTTTTGTTGTTAACATTACGATTTTCAGGAAGGATTGTGGTTGATTGTTGTTCTTCACTAGCTTTATTAACCACCGCGCTATTAGTTGTATCGCTTCCCTCAAGAACTCGAGCATTAAATTCAGGAACTTTTGTTAAAACCGGTTTGGCATTTCCCTTAAGATCAACTATTCTAACTTTGGGTTTTTCTTGACTTGATGAGCAAGAAAACACACTCAGGCATGCAACAATACATGCAACAATAATTGTTAAAAAATTGCTTAAAAATTTTGTAGTCATTTTATAAAAAATTTAAAATTTTACCTAAATTTTACCAAAAAATCTGTTCTAACTTAATACAAAAAAAAATAAAAAAATGATTTTTTAATAAACTCCCCCCAAAAATTAAAATATGAATTAAAGTATAAATTAAACTATAATTTAGTGATAGTTTTATTTATAATTTATTTATAAATGAATTTTGATTTTATTTGAAAAAATTTTTTTCAAGAGGTGCTTAAAATCTAATCCAAAACTTTTAAATACTATTTTTTTATTAGCAACTTTTTTTTCAGTAACTTTTATTTTTTAATAATGTTTACAAATCTTTAAAAGTTCAAAAAAATATTAACGACATATTTAATGACTGATCAATTTGCAGAACTTTATCATAAACACGCTAGAGCAATAGAGGATTTACTTTCAAATTCCTCAGATTCAGCTCTTAAAAATCCTCAATCCTTGCCTGATGCAAATCTTAAAAACACTTCCCAAGATTTATTTTTGAATGATTTTAAAAACATCGATGATGAGAAAAAAATTGCTTTTGTAGGTTTTTGTCTTGATAAAAATAAAGCTCGTAATCTTAATACCAATGATCCTTTAGTTACTCGCTCCTCAACGCAAGAGGAATTAATGCAAGATTTAAAAAAACAATTTGATGAATATCAAGAAACCTTAGAAACTCAACAACGCAGAGTTTCTGGACAGCATCGCGAATTTAATAGAATTGAAGATACTACTAACAAGGAATTTGATAAGGCTGATGATTTGATAAATAAAAAATATCTTCAAAAGATTTTTAAAAGAATCGCTAAATATCACAAGCTAGAAGCTCTTAAATATAAACCCGGTGATCCCAATGAAACAAGTTTTTACGATGTAAATTCAGGTCCAAATATTTTAAAAGACTCTAATGCAAAACCCAATGCTTTAGACAAAGATAAGTCGCTAAACCCTAATAAACCTGATCAAGACTCAACAAGACTTAAAAATATTCCAAATGGCAATGTTAAAGGCGATATAATTGATCAAGGTCAACCACAGCTCAATCAAAGTCAACAATCACCAACCATTCAGCCAAATCAACAAGATCCGGTTTCAAGAGAATTAGTTTCAACTATTGAATTAAATGATATTGGAATTTCAATTTCTAGCCCAAGATCTTCTTACAATTCACAATTAGCTAATAAATCTGCAAATCTTTTATTAGCTAATAAATCTGCAAATCTTTCATTTAAAAATTATCCACCTAAACCAGATGAAAATTTTATTCAGAAATCACCAATTTCTTCAACTCAAGAGCCAGCTAGCTATGATCAAAATCAAGTAACTGAAGCTTTTAAAACTCTAAAATTGCAAGCCTTTAATGCTGGAAATCCTCCTCGTCGAAGAAACCCATCAACAGATATTTTGGTTGGATCAAAAAATGATCCAGAAACACTTCTTAATTTAAGAAAAAAACATATTAGCCATTTGCAGGATTTTTGGAATAAAATTCAAGATCATCAACCAACCCTTGCAAGTGCTGAGCAAAACAGCTCTTTTAAAAATGATTTAACCGAGCAATTTTTTAGCTATGCTCAAAATAATTATGGAACCAATTTAAGAGAGCAATCGTCCTTGGCCCAACCCAATGAAACAACCGCACAAAAATTAGCAAATTATCAATCATCAATAGCTAATTTATTGCAAGAAAAAACCAACTCACTTGCAGACTCACCTGCCAATATTTTAGTACCCCAAGATTCTCAATTACCAAGCTCTTCGCTATTATCTAATAAACCTGAAGCGATAGTTTCAAGAAATACAGATTCTGATGGTTTAAAATCTGATGGTTTAAAACTTGATGCTATCGCTCTAGATCTGCAACCAGAAGTTAAAATAAATTCTTTGCAACAAAATCCAAAATCTGCATTGGCTTCGTCTGTCGCATCTTCACAGTCAAATATCGTATCTTCACAGGCAAATGAGTCTGCAGTAAAATTTTCAGAAAAACAAAATTCAGAACAGCAAGATTTAAAAAAACAATACTCAAAAAAACCAGGGCAATCAGAGCAAGA